>QHOR01000072.1:0-309 GCA_003219395.1 Verrucomicrobiota bacterium
GACGCACGCTGCTGCGAAAGAGGTTCGGATAAACTCGAGGATTGTTAAACGCCATTACGACGCCAGCGAGCCCGGTACTTTCGGTATCAATGTCAATTTGCGTCGTGCTCGGGGGGATCAAAAAGATCGGCGCGGCTCCAATAGTCCTGACTTGTTGCGCGCACTGCCGGTAAGCTTCCACTGCATAAATTGAAAGCGGGCGTGCGCCCGCTTTAGCCATTGCAGCCGCCAGGCCACGCTCATAGGTTGCGACCTGGCTCGAAGACATTCGGTTCGGCCTGATGACGTAACCATCGCTCTCTGCGCCGA
>QHOR01000072.1:365-4935 GCA_003219395.1 Verrucomicrobiota bacterium
TGTTGGTATAATTTTTCTCAAGCTGCCCAACATAAAATGTCAGCAGGCTACCGGTGCTCTTGTCGTCGTCTTGGGGCAGCATGACTTCACGAAGCTTTGCGGGATTCGGCAGCCAAACCGAATCTGTGCCGGCATCGGTAAGTTTTCGCAAAAGCAGTGATACCCGTTTCCAGTCAGCCCAATAAAGCGCCCGGCGGCTGGTCTGGTTTTCGGGGGACCACTTCGTTTGGAGTTCATCGTATTCGATGAAAACCCATCTCAAGTTTCGCGGCTTCAGGTTTAAAATCTGTTCAAGCAGATAACCGGATTCCGGCAAATACATTCCGCCGATCCCGAAGTTGAAGCTGTGCGTCGGCAGACCGCTTTCGCGCGTGACACGATCAAAGATTGCAGGCGCGATCTGAAAGTAGATCCGGCTAGATCCAATAAAGAGTGTGTCGAATTCGTCCTTGTGCGCGGCGAAAAATCGGAATTTCTGCGAGACGCCGCCATCGATTTCTGGAAATGGAAGGACTGCGTGCAGGAACGAACAAGTTACAAGGAATGCAGCTGCACAAATGACCGAATTAGTCAGCGCTCGGACGACAGTGATTCGGCCAGCCGGGTTGTGTGGCGCTCGAGGTTCAATCTGAACCTTCGACACGTGCTCGCGAACTGGCACGGCTATTTCCCGTCGCTCAACGCCGCCACGCCAGGCAATTCCTTGCCTTCCAGTAATTCCAGCGATGCTCCACCGCCGGTAGAGATAAACGTCATCTTGCCGGCAAGCCCCGCTTGTTTCACCGCCGTTACCGAATCGCCCCCGCCAATAATCGTTGTCGCGCCTGATTGCGCCAGCGCTTCCGCAATCGCAATCGTTCCCTCGCCAAATTCTGGAATTTCGAAAACGCCCAGTGGCCCGTTCCACAGAATCGTTTCTGCCGTGGCAATTTCCTCCTGGTAAAGCGCGATCGTCGCCGCGCCAATATCGACTGCTCGCCATCCATCAGTGATCCCATGCTGTTGCGAGAGCCGGCTTGTGTTTCGCATGTTTGCGCCGGCGCGAACTTCGTCTGCTTCGACGGCATCAATGGGAACCAGGAATTTCACGCCGCGCTTCTTCGCCGTCTCAAGAAGCTCGCGGGCGAGATCGAGTTTGTCCGATTCGACCTTGCTTGCACCGACCGGAATCCCTTGCGCCTTCAGAAACGTGTTTGCCATTGCGCCGCCAATCAGGATCACGTCCGCTTTTTCCATTAGCGCCTTCAAAACGCCAATTTTATCGGAGACCTTAGCGCCGCCTAAAATAACAAGAAAGGGCTTGGCTGGATTCTCAAGACCGTCACGCAAGTGTTTCAGCTCTTTTTCCATGAGAAAACCCATCGCTGATTGATTCACGAATTTTGTGATCCCCACAGTCGATGCGTGGGCGCGATGGGCGGCGCCGAACGCATCGTTGACATACAAATCGCAGAAACTGGCGAGAGCTTTGGCAAAATTAGAATCATTCGCTTCTTCACCTGGCTGGAATCTCAAGTTCTCGAGGAGCGCGACGTCACCCTCCTGCATGTGCTCTATAATTTTTTGGGGAACTTCGCCGACTGTGTCGTGACTGAAAATCACAGGCTGGTGAATCAACGTGTGCAAATAATCGCCGATCGGACGAAGCGAATATTTTTCGACTGGCTTGCCTTTGGGCCGGCCGAAGTGCGACATCAAAATCGTTTTGGCGCCGTGCTCGCGCAGATAGTTGATCGTGGGGAGACTTTCTCGAATCCGGGTATCGTCGGTGATGTGGGTCTTCTGGCCGCGCACCTCCGTCGGCACATTGAAATCCACTCGCACCAGCACGCGTTTTCCGCGCACCTCGAGATCACGCAAGGACAGCTTGGCCATTCTTATTCGTGCTCCTGCTCATGCTCATGATCGAGTCCGACATGATACGTTCCTTCATCCTCCCGCAAGAACTCCGCGCGTTCAGAAAACCTCTTCAGCATTCCCAAGGGCATGTTAAGAATTCGCACGAGTTGCTCCTTCGCGGGCAGAATTCGCTCTGTGGGAACAAGTCTTCTCACTGCGAGCACGTCGAGACAAGCGGCGCACTCTAGTGCAGAACCGCCAGCGATTTCCAACAATCTGGATCGATCAGCGTTCGAGAATTTCCCATTGCCCTCCGCAATATTGAGAGGCAGGCTCGTTGAAGCGCGATCAAGCTGATCCTTTGCGGCTGCTTTACCCGTGATTTCATTGAGCAAGTCCCCGACCCAACCACAAAAGGCGACAGACTCCTGATAAACATCGAGCTTCTCGTGATCAAAGTAGCTTTTCATGCTTCGATCATGATCATGAGCACGAGCATGAGCAAGCGTTGCTACTCGGCCAGCATTTCCATTAATTCCACGCAGCGACTGCTGTAACCCCATTCGTTGTCGTACCAGCCGACCACTTTCACGAAGCGATTCCCAAGCATAAGCGTCAGCTTACTGTCGAAAATACAAGAGTGTGGGTTCCCGACAATGTCCTGCGAAACCAGCGGTTCGTCGCTGTATTCAAGCACGCCTTTATAACTCTTGTCCGACGCAGCTTCTTTGAACGCGGCATTGACTGTATCGACGGTGGCGTCCTTCTCGAGCACGGCGGTGAAATCTGTGACCGAGCCGTCTGGAGTCGGCACGCGAAACGAGCCGCCGTTCAGCTTTCCCTTCAATTCCGGAATGACTTCGCCGATCGCCTTCGCCGCGCCTGTTGTAGAAGGAATGATGTTAATCGCTGCCGCACGCGCGCGTCTCAAATCCTTGTGTGGAAAATCGAGGATACGCTGATCATTCGTGTAACTATGGATGGTGCTCATGAATCCATGCGCGACGCCGAATTTGTCCTGCAAAACCTTTGCCAGCGGCGCCAAACAATTCGTGGTGCAGCTGGCGTTGGAAACGATTTTATGTTTTGCGGGGTCGTAGATGCCGTCATTTATGCCGATGCAAATTGTTGCGTCCGGATCTTTCGCCGGCGCGCTGATCAACACCCGTTTGGCGCCCGCTTTGCTCAAATGCAGATCGGCCTTGTCGCGATCCGTGAAGAACCCGGTCGACTCGAGCACGACGTCAATATCCAGTTCTTTCCATGGTAGTTTCGCCGGATCACGCTCCTTTAAAACTCTGATCTTATGACCGCGGACAATAATATTCTCGTCATCATACCCGATCTCGCCGTCGAATTTCCCGTGCACCGAATCCCATTTGAGCAAATGTGCCAGGGTATGGGTGTCAGTAAGATCGTTGATGGCAAGGACTTGTTTCACTTGTTTTTGCGTCATGGCGCGAAGGACGTTGCGTCCGATGCGCCCGAAACCGTTGATTGCGTAATTGGCCATAGGAAAAAAATTAAAACGGTGAAGGATTGAAGAGTTAAACCGATACGCGGAAAACGGCCAACGTCCAACTCCCAAGAGTCAATATTGAATTGTGAATCTGAACTCGAGATTGGACGTTCGGCGTTGAGCATTGGACGTTTTTTGATGCGCCGCGCCATGGCATTGGCGTTCCTAGTCTTGTCGATTCTGTTCGTACCGTGCGCGCCTGCTGCCGAGACAAAAACGATCCTCGTCCTTGGCGACAGTCTATCCCAGGGTTTCGGACTCGCCCCGAGTGAAGCGTACCCGTTGTTGCTCGCAAACAAATTGCGCGCGGCCGGCCTGAGATTTCGCGTCATCAACGCCAGTGCGGCTGGCGGTACGACGGAAGGCGGCCTGCAACGGCTCCCGGCTCACCTCAAACGCAAGATCGATATCTTTATTCTGGAACTGGGGATCAACGATGTCTTTCAAGGGGTGCCGGTTGATCAAATCCGAAGCAATCTTCAGAAAATCATTGATAAGGTGAAGACGCGAAATCCGAGTGTGCGCGTTGTGATTGCAGGAATGCAAATACCCAATTATACGGCGAATGATTACATTTCCGTGTTTGGCAATATGTTTGCTGATCTCGCTGCCAAAAATGGCGCGGCACTCATACCGTATCTCCTGGAAAGGGTGGCCGGCAATCCATCACTGAATTTGCCTGATGGAATTCATCCCAACGCGGCCGGTCAGAAGGTCCTTGCCGAAACCGTCTGGCGCGCGCTCGAGCCGGTAGCGCGCGAGGTCGCGTCGCGTGAAGTGCTCCAATCTCATTGACACCAGGCGTTCGGACCGGTGTGGCAAGACAAGAAAGTTGTAAGCGTTTCAACGGCTTGTGGCTTGGAATATGGATCTGAAAGCCGTTAAAACGGCCAGGCACCGACATCAGCCAGAGGCGGCTGAGGCCAGGTGTTACTAAGACTGGCAACACGTCCGTTATGTGTGTGTCACACGTTAGATTAAGAAAAATCGAAGCAATGGACCCTGCACGACCAAACGATCCCGACCCGGCAGACCCATTTTTCCACGAACGCGCCGATCACGCCATCTTCGAAACCATTGAGATCGCTACTCAAGGCGAAGATTGTGATGAATGCGTGCGCAACCTCGGGCCGGTACTGAAGAAAATTCCTGGAGTGAAAGATGTAAAAGCCGATCTCGAGCACGAGCGCGTCATTATCACCTTTGACGCGC
>QHOR01000073.1:0-443 GCA_003219395.1 Verrucomicrobiota bacterium
TGAAAAAGTTTGGCCTGTACGGCCTGCTACGACTCGCGATTCCGCTGCTTCCCGCAGGCGCGCATCACTGGGCCAATCTGCTCGTGGTGCTGCTGCTCGGAAACATCATCTATGTTGGTCTGGTCACGATCGCGCAGAAGCGGCTGGACTGGATGTTGGGCTACTCAAGCGTGATGCACATGGGTTACATTTTCCTGGGAATTGCGAGCGCCACTATTCTCTCCACCACGGGCGCCGTTATTCTGATGTTTGCTCATGGTCTTTCGATTGCCCTGCTGTTTGGCTTGGCTGGAGAACTGCGCAAACGTACCGGCACCCTGGTCTTCGAGGAGCTAGGCGGTCTTGGCAAAGTGATGCCTTTTGCCAGCCTGGCGTTTGGCTTCGGCGTATTTGCTGCGATCGGCCTGCCCGGTCTTGCCAACTTCGCCGGGGAAATCATGATT
>QHOR01000073.1:515-7354 GCA_003219395.1 Verrucomicrobiota bacterium
TCGACGGTTTATATGCTGCGGGCCTATCGCAAGACGTTCATGGGTGCCTCGAGCGACCGATGGAAACAGATTGCGGATCTGCGTCCCGCGCTGCGGGTTCCTGTCGTCTTAGTCGTTGGGGGACTCCTTTGCTTCGGATTCTTCCCCCAGACTCTCGTGCGAACGATCACGCCTGTCCTTCGGACTTATCTCAAGGCAAATGAAAGCCACCTCACAGACGCGCAGAGCTGTAGCCACGATGCCGTGCGCCCTTCACTAGTCGTTATCCGAGACGAGGCAAACGACCCACACGGACGTGGCCACAACAGTTGTGAGATAGCTAGATGACCATGATCACCGCGCCAGAACTTGAGATCGCAGTGCTGGTACTTGGGATTGTGATGCTTTTAATAGAAGCGTTTGCCACCAACATCGATAAACGCGTGCTGGCATTCGTGGCAATTTCCGGTCTTGCGCTAGTTCTGGTGGCCAGCTTCTTCATTGCTCCCAGCACACCAAGCAGCCACGCAGCCGGCTTCTGGAGTTTTTACACAGCAGATCGACTATCGATTTTCTTTAAGCAATTCGCGCTCCTTACCACAATTTTTGTGCTGATTCTGATGACCGACTACGCGCCGGTGCTGCGTAGTTCCTTTCCTAACACCGCTCCACAGGCAGGACTTGGCGAATTTTTCGCGCTGCCCATTTTCACATGCGTCGGACTGATGTACCTGGTCTCAGCAATCGATTTCGTGTTCATTTTTGTTTCGCTGGTGCTGGTCACGATTTCTTTTTACGTGCTGGTAAGTTTCACGCGGCGTAATCCGATGACTCTGGAAGCTGGCACGAAATATTTCGTGCTAAGCGCGCTTTCCACAGGATTTCTCGTTTATGGAATCGCATGGATTTTTGGCGTGACGGGTCAGACAAATCTCCAGCACATCGCCGATGCGCTGGCGAATCCAACGACGGACCCCAATGCAGCGCTGCTAGGTATGGTACTTGTTCTGATAGCACTCGGCTTCAAGATCGCGGCAGTGCCCTTCCAAATCTGGGTGCCGGATGTTTACCAGGGCGCGCCTACGCCAGTCACTGCATATCTTTCCGTCGGTTCGAAGGCGGCCGGATTCGTCGTCCTGCTGCGAGTGTTGCAGCCATTCCTGGCTCTGCCTCAAACGCAGCGGCTGATCGTGGTGATCGCGCTGCTTACTTTGATCTACGGAAATCTGGCAGCGCTGCCCCAGACAAACCTGAAACGGCTCCTTGCCTACTCAAGCATTGCGCACGCCGGGTATCTGCTGATCGGTGTAGCATGTTTCGACGCATCAGCGATCGACTTTTACCTCGCCGCTTACCTGCTCATGACCCTGTTAAGCTTCGCCGTTTTGATAATTGTAGCTCAGCAAACCGGCGAGCAGATCGCGGATTTCGATGGTCTGGCTAAACGCTCGCCTTTTCTCGCATTTGCGATGTTAGTTGGGATGATCTCGCTAGCAGGAGTTCCGTTCACGGCGGGATTCCTGGGAAAATTTTTCATCTTCTATGCGGCAATCGCTCATCGGCAAACAGCGCTGGTCGTTGTTGGAGTGATCACGGTTGGCTGCGGGTTTTATTATTATCTTAAAGTCGTTCGGGCGATGTATTGGCAATCCTCTGCCAAACTGGACAGGATTCCTGTTAACGGGCTGTCACGCCTGGCGATCAGCGCATTGATTGTTGCCACGATCTGGCTCGGCGTTTATCCGCAACCGATTCTGGATGCGCTGAAGCGATAAAGCGGCGGCTCCACGTCATAATTCAACCCTTCGACGTCGAACTGAGCAAAGCTCAATCGCTCAGCTCGACGTTCCAGTACGCGAGATCGACAAAATGCTTCCAGAGGTCGTGCTGCGGAGCTGAAAATGTGACGTGGACAAACGGCCGCCATTTTGGCCGCTTTGGTTTCCTGATCAGGCTCATGTGGGCTTCTCGCGGGAGGCGGTTGCCTTTGCGTGTATTGCAAGGAATGCAGGAGCAAACCACGTTTTCCCAAGTAGTTGTCCCTCCACGGTCGCGCGGCACGATGTGGTCGAGGTTGAGTTCACTGCGATCGAAAATTTCTCCGCAGTACTGGCAGGTGTTCTTGTCGCGCTCGAACACGTTGTGTCGGGTAAATTTCACTTCCTTCTTCGGAAGCCGATCGAAAACAAGAAGCACAATGACGCGCGGGATGCGGATCTTAAATGAAATCGTCGTAACTACTTCATGGTCCGGAGCGCTCGCCGACAAGTCGCGCCAGCTTTGGAAATCATGCGTCATGAAATTGTTCGCCTCATCGGACGAAACGATTTGGGCATGCCCCGCGTACACCAGCGCGAAGGCGCGACGCGCCGAGCAGATGTTCACCGCCTGCCAAAGGCGGTTAAGCACCAAGACCTGGCTGTTTAACACAGTATGCACATCTCTACGGGAAGCGCGTTTTGCCCATTTCCACGTAAATTCGCGCGACGGTAACATTCGGGTTTTTCGCTGTCAACGGCAGCGGCACCGGTAACAGCCGCGATTTTCGAGCACTAATGCATGGAAAATTGAGATTGACATGGCTAATGCGACATAGTCCGCAGAATCAGCTTGTTGATTTTGGATCTGTTTATACTGTCGGAAGCATGGGAGGCCAAGGTTCAGCAGGCAATGTTCTCGCGGCGCTCTGCAGCTTTTTTATTCCCGGCCTTGGGCAATTGCTTCAAGGGCGGTTGTTGATGGCCATTATCCAGTTTTGTCTGGCGGCGATTCTTTGGTTTTTCTTACTGGGATGGATCATTCATCTTTGGTCCATCCTCGACGCGGCACTTTTTAAGCCGCGCTAATCCATCCACTTCTACCGCATTTGATTGTCAATCCAACGAGCACGCGCTGGTTCAGCTTTTCAACAGAGCCGTGCTCGTGCTATGAATTCGTGTTTATCCATGTCCATTCGTAGTTGAGTGAAAGCGCAGTTTCCTGACGAGCAGACCACGTCCGGCGAATTTCAGCGGCAGCCAGATGCGTTTCGCGAATGGGTTTCCAAGGACGGATCTACTCCCTACCCTGCCGCGGCGGGTCGTTATCATCTTTACGTTTCGCTGGCCTGTCCATGGGCTAGTCGCACAGTCATTTTCCGAAAGTTAAAGCGACTTGAAGAAGCTATCGGCATGACCGTTGTAGATCCCATACGCGACGAGCAGGGCTGGGCGTTTCGCGATCCAACCGGCAAAATTCCACCCGGTGCGCCGTTTGACTCCACTGATCCGATCAACGGCTTCCAATTTCTGCGCGAAGCATACATCGCAACCGATCCGGCTTATCACGAGCGCGTCACAGTACCAGTGCTCTGGGACAAACAAACAAAGAAAGTTGTGAACAACTGCGAGGACGACATCTGCCGCATGTTCAACGATCGATTTAATGACTTTGCCGGCAACAAAGACATCGATTTTTTTCCGCAAGAGATCGAAGACAAGCACTCCAAGCTCTCTGATTTTGTACACGACGTCGTGAACAACGGCGTCTACAAGGCCGGTTTCGCTACTCGTCAGCGACCATACGAAATTGCCTGCCGAAAACTATTTGAAGCACTCGATGAACTGGAAGGGCGCTTATCAAAGAATCGATATCTATTCGGTGATCGCATTGTGGAAGCGGACTGGCGACTTTTTTGCACGCTGATTCGCTTCGACGCCGTCTATCACGGCCACTTCAAATGCAATCTTCGCCGTATCATCGACTATCCAAATTTGCAGGGCTATTTGCTGGATTTATATCAGCAGCCGGGTATCGCGGAGACGGTCAGCCTCGATCATATCAAGCGTCACTACTACGTGACACACACTCAAATTAATCCCAGTCGCATTGTTCCCATTGGCCCCGTTCTTGACCTGGAGGAACCGCATAATCGCCAGAGACTGAGCTAGGCGATTTCAAGATGCTGTAGCCACCCGCCTGTGGCCGATCCCTCGGCGCTCCGTTTCACATCAGGAACGCGGCCCACAGCTCCGTGGCTACAGCAGCAACTTGCCCTGGCGAGTTCTGGCTGCCGTTTGCCGCGCCTGATGCTTTGCTCTCCAGAACGCTTCGATTTGTTCCAACGTGCGTCCCTTCGTTTCTGGAACAAAGTAATAGGCAAAGAGCCACGATGCCACTGAGGCAAACGCGTAAAGCAAAAATGTTGAGCTGGCACCAAGTTTTTCGATCAATGTCAGGAATGTAAGCGAAACGATCAGATTCGAGGCCCAGTTGGAAGTGGCTGCTGTTCCCTCGGCAATCCCGCGAATTTTTAGCGGATAAATCTCGGCGATCAAAAGCCAGAAGATCGGTCCGAGGCTGATCGCAAATGAAGCGACGTAACCCATCAGGCAAATCACAGCGATCCAGGCAAGCTGTCCTGATGGATTTGAAATTCGAAAACTCAAGCCGAGCACGCTAAGCGTAATGATCATTCCCGCGATACCGACGAGCAGCAGCGGCCGGCGGCCTGCTCGATCAATTAAGAACATGGCAACGATGGTCATGGCAACATTGACAACGCCTACGCCCACGGTGGCCAGAATTGCACCGGAAGCCGAATTGAATCCGGCGGCCTGAAGAATTGTCGGTGCATAATAAATCACGGTATTGATGCCGGTAATCTGTTGGAATATGGCGAGACCTAGTCCAACAACGAGAGCTGGGCGAACTTGCCGGTGCAATAAATCGGTCCACTGCCCGCTCTCGACTTGCTGCCGCAGGCTCTCTTTGATCTCTTCGATCTCGACAGTGACGTCGGCGGGGCCGCGGATGCGGACGAGAACGCGGTGCGCAACTCCATGATGACCGCTACGAATGAGCCAACGCGGAGTTTCCGGCAGAAAAAACATCCCGGCCCCGAACACTAGCGCGGGCGCCACGGCCAGACCGAGCATCCATCTCCAACCTTCCACGCCCGCAAAAGCGAGCGATACCACCCATCCCCGTGCGTGCGGAGGCGCAACTTCGGATAGATATACCGGAACATTTGTCGAGGCGAGCCCGATCGCTAAACCAAGGCCGACGCGGCTGACGATCAGAATTGTGGGCGACGGCGCTATCGCGCTGGCGAGCGCACCAATCCCGAAGATCGCTGCGGTTACGAGCAGGACTCGTCGCCTGCCGAACAGATCGGCGGCCTTGCCACCGACGATCGCGCCAAGAGTCGCTCCCAACAAAACCCCACTGACAACAATTTCCTCGACTGTAGTCGTTAGGCCAAATTCGCGCTTGATAAAAATAAGCGCGCCGGAAATGACGCCCGTGTCGTATCCAAACAAAAGGCCGCCCAAAGCGGCGAATAACGCTGTAATGTAAACGAACCTCGTGCCGCGCAATTGTGAATCGCTCACCGCGGCGGTCCCCTGCTCCGGCATAGCCGTCGATCTTACTCAGTCATACGCCGGCGAGAAGTCTGAGAATCGATCCATAATTTCTCAACGAAATTGGACGGCGGGGCAGTTCCGGTGTACGGGTTCCCCGCAACCGCGAAAATGAGCGAGGATCGAACAAAAGATTCATATCCGGGTAAAAGCTTGCGTATTCTGGTCGTCGAAGATCATGGCGATACGCTGGAAGCTTTGTCTCGTCTGCTTACATATTTCGGTCACGAGATTTCGGTTGCAGATGATGCGCAGAGCGCGCGGAAAATCATCGGTTCAAAAGAGTTCGATGTTGTGCTTTGCGACATCGGCTTGCCGGATGGCAGTGGCTATGATGTTATCGCCGAAGTCAAACGAAGACGGCCGGTTAAAGCCGTGGCGCTCACTGGGTTCGGAGCACCTGACGATATCCAACGGGGCAAAGAAGCGGGTTTCGACTTCCATCTGACCAAGCCGGTGGACTTTCACGAGCTGCGCGCCGTTCTCGGCCAAATCGCTGCGTAGCGACCACCGCCAAACGCGTCCACGGCGGGAAAGCGGTCCTGCGAGTTTGAGCTTGCCATTTTGGCCGGCAGGCTGTCATAACACACGAATGGATAAGCACTCTCCCGTCTTCTCCCGACCCGGAAAGGGAAAACCAAAGCGGTTATCCGCGGTTGGAAGAAAGCGACTCTCTACCAAGGCTGTTCCGGATGAATGGGTTGAATTAGCAACCGACGCAATACGGGACGGCCATACAACCGTCGACTCCTTCGTTGCGCTTTTTCACCCCGAAGTAAGGTTCACAGCCTTCCGAGCTTATATGGCTGCTATGGTGAGCTTCACGGCAAAAGTGGCAATGCTAGCGAGGTCGGCCAGACGCCCCGCTCAGCGTCGACGGTCGGCTTCTCGAAAAGCGAGTTAGCAACTGATTTTGCGCCGTCGGGCAGTTAGTTTCGGCGCGATGGTCCAGGGAAAATCGGGGAGGATTCAGGACGCCCTGTTTTGCGGGACCTGACTTCTCGATTTTCTCCGTCGCGCTTTTAACTTCTCTGTTCCGAGTTCCTGAAGCAGCTCCCCGCACTTCAACAGATAGAACAAAAGTTTTCGTAATTCGACCGATGTCTAAAACGGACATTTAAGTGGCAAATAAGTAGCAAGGATCAAAGTCATCCCAATGCAATGCGCATTTACGACTGACTCTTAACCAAAGTCGGTGCGGAGTGTGTTGATGCCGCGTTATGGAATACGCGTCCAATGGGATGATGAGACATTTACCCTTGCGACAGACCCATTTCGTACCTTCGATCAGGCCTATTGTTTACCTCGGCGGCATGACTAATCCATCGAAGGTCTTAAAAATTTAAGGCTCGCCGGCCGCAACCCTCAGGACGCGTGCTGCGCTCTGATCGCCGCGAAACTTGAGTCATGAAACGACTTCAGCCGGAAGCGCGACACAATCGTGTGCTCAAGCTGCTT
>QHOR01000074.1:0-4891 GCA_003219395.1 Verrucomicrobiota bacterium
TTACCTAACGAACGTCTGAAAATCGGTATAGAAATGCTATACAAAAACGTCACGACGAAAGATACGCGCGGCGATGCAGTGAACAGTTTCGTCATCGGTCCAACCGTCGCGTGGAAACCGACGGCAAGCACACGTCTGGATATTTCGCCCTTGTTCGGTTGCACGCACGATTCACCGGTGGCTGACGTGTTTGTCGCCTTTTCCTGGCTCTTTGGCGGCGAACGCGGCGAAGCGGAAGCTGAAGCGCCTGTATCCTCGCGATTCCGCTACCTGAACAAGGTCTCTCACTCTGGTAAAGATGCAGATAAGGAAATGAAGCAGGTCGCGCCGCCGCCATGTTCCGACTGGTATCGGGATAACGAATGGAATGTCAATCTATGGGGCACCTACGCTTTTACGAATACTGAGTACAACCCAAATCTGTGGCTGGTCGATGTGGTACAAAGTACCAGTGAGGGACACCCCGTGCTGGGCACTTACGACCGCTACATCGGTGGCGATCACGCCTGGGGCGGCGGCGGCGATATCAAATATTTTTTCCATCGTTACTTTGGTGTGGGTATTGAAGGATTCGCCCTGGAGGCCAGCAAGAATGGTTTTAATATTTTTGAGGACCCGACGATCCCGATTTTTACCACTGAAAAAACCAACCACGACCGCACTGTTGGCGCGGTTTTAGGAACGCTTACATTGCGCTACCCAATTGCATGCACGCGGCTCGCACCGTACGCTTGGGCCGGGGTGGGTGCGATTTTCGGCGGCGGCGAGAGAGATGTCCTTCACACCCAGGGGCCACCGGATGCCTTCGCTGTTCACGCGCAGACGGATCACTTCGGCAGCGAAACCAAAGTGCTCGGCCAGTTCGGAGCCGGTCTCGAATTCCGGATCGCGCGGCATATCGGTTGGACTAACGACTTGAGCTTTGGCGTGATCGATGGCCCAAAAAATAACTTCGGAATGATCCGAAGTGGTCTCAACTTCGCGTTCTAGCTGGTGATATCTCTAAAAGCGTCCGCCCAAGAGTTCCAAAACATCGTCAGGGCTGACAACTCCGAAAGCATTCGGAGTTGCTGAAGTGGAGAGGCCGCAGCCCAGGAGCAGGCTGCGGCTACACTTCCTCCTTTGAGGCGGCTGTGTCAAACACGCATCAACGCAGCGGCAAACGCCGGTAAAAAATCGAAGCAACTCAGGATGGTCCGGTCCCGAGCCGCGCAGATACTGCGAGGCCGACTCGGACCGAGAAAGCTCGCCCCGGCTAATTGAATCATGCAAAAATCGCTTGGATAAAGCTCGCTGGGAGCTGCTTCGCTCAGGATGTCTGGGCGTTGACTGTAGACTCGAAGTCGCGCAAGCATGCTGTTTGTCGGGACATGTCTTGACCTCATTTCATCGCATCGATAGTTTCATTTTGGAAAGGAGATTGCCGGTGAAGACGGAAGTGTCGATCGAATACTGCGTCGTCTGAAACTACACGCCTAAGGCTGTCAGTTTGGCGGCCAAAATTCTTGAGCTCGGCGAGCGCATCAAGTCGCTGGCGTTAATTCCGTCCGGCGGCGGCGCTTTCGAGATTCGCGCCAATGGCAAACTGCTCCATTCCAAACTTGATACTGGCGATTGGCCGGATTTCGACGCCATTGTCACGGCGATCAAGAAAGCAAAGTAATCCACTTGCCGGATCCAGGCTATCCCTAGAGACCGTCGACGCGTCTTTCATTTCCAGGCTTTTCTACTCCCAAGGTTCAATATTCAACCTTCAACGCCCAACTCAGACAATTGAATGTTGGACATGGGGCGTTCGACGTTGGGCGTTTTTTTCTTTCTGGAGAGTGAAGGGTGCCTGGTGGTCCTCGCGGTCTTCAAAACCGTTGTCGGTTCCGCGTACCGGGACCGAGGTAGGTTCGATTCCTATCCTCTCCGCTTTTCAATTCAATTGGCCATGCGGACTCCGGATCGCACGAAGGTGAGTATGAGACTGCGCCGCAATCCGCAGTCGGTAATGCGAAAGGAGGTGGTTAAACATGTCGCGTGAACAAATCCGAAGACTCACGTCGCTCTCATCGTGCGCCGGGTGAGCTTCCAAGTTGAGCCAAAAGGCCCTGCGACAAGTTTTGCCGCAGCTTCCTCTTTCTGTAGACCCCAAAGTTATCGTGAACTCGACCACGTTCGACGATGCCGGCGTTTACCGACTGGATCGCCATCGTGCGCTTGTCCAGACCGTCGATTTTTTCACACCAATCGTGGACGATCCTTTCTCCTACGGACAAATCGCGGCCGCCAACTCACTGTCGGATATCTTCGCGATGGGTGGGCGCCCGTTGACTGCATTGAATATTGTGGGGTTCCCGACTGACCTGGTCCGCCCGAGAGTGATTGCTGCGGTATTACGTGGCGGCTTGGTCAAAGCTGCCGAGGTGGGTTGCGCTATCATCGGCGGTCATTCCATTCGCAATCCCGAGCCAATTTATGGACTTGCTGTCACCGGAGTAATCGATCTTCGCCGTTTGACAACAAACGCGAATGCTCGCCCAGGCGATCTGCTGGTGTTAACCAAACCGCTCGGCACAGGCATTGCCACTACTGCGATCAAGCGCGGAGTTGCGTCCCGCATGGTGCAGAAGAGGGCTATCGCGCTGATGTCGAAAGTAAACACGGTAGGCGCCGAACTGGCTGAGTTACGGTTGGTGCGCGCCGCGACGGATGTGACCGGCTACGGATTGATGGGTCACTTGATTTCACTCTGCCGCGCCAGTCGCGTCTCTGCCGAAATCGATTCCAACGCCGTGCCCATGATCACCGATGAGATCGGGGATTTGATCGAACAAGGCTGCGTTCCCGGTGGCAGTCGCGAAAATCTTACTGCCACAACCGTGGCTGTCGATTGGGCAAACACGGACGAACGCGAACAGATTCTGTTAACCGATGCGCAAACCAGCGGCGGATTACTTTTGTGTGTCTCCGAACCGAAGCTGGAGAAAGTTCTTGGAATTCTGCGGCAAAGGCGAACGCCCTGCGCGGCTGTGATCGGAAAAATTACCGCCCGTCGCTCTCGCGGTCCATTGATATGCGTGAAAGGGTGAAACCGCGCTCCGGCCGGAAAATTCCTGCCGTTAACAAGGTCCTCGATGCGCTGGGCGAATGTGACTTGCCGCGCCCACTGGTTGTCGATCTTGTCCGACGAAGATTGTCGAAAATACGAAGCGACAGCGAGATCCCGGAATTTGAATGGACGGTGGAACGACTCCATCGATCGCTTGAGTTATTTCGCGCTAGCCGGCTGCAGCCGCTCATTAACGGAACTGGAATTGTACTCCATACAAATTTTGGGCGAGCGCCGCTTACGCCGGAGGCCATGCGCGCTGTCGCCGAAATCGGTTCGGGCTATTCCAATCTGGAATACGATCTTGCAACAGGTGAACGAGGACACCGCGCCGCGTATATCGAAAATGCCCTCGCACTGCTTTGCGGAGCCGAAGCCGCTACCGTAATCAACAATTGTGCAGCGGCTGTCGTTCTAATTGTTCACCATTTTGCGGTAAGAAACGGTAGAGCGCGGGCCACGTCTTCTAAGAATGAAGTGATCGTTTCACGCGGTGAGCTCGTGCAAATCGGGGGCGGGTTTCGAATTGGCGAGATCATCGAAGCTACGGGAGCCATTTTGCACGAGATCGGAGCAACCAACAAAACGACACTGGACGATTACAAGCGCGCGATTGGACCCAGAAGCGCCATGGTTCTGAAAGTTCATCGCAGCAATTTTGTCATGAGCGGTTTTGTCGAGTCGCCGTCTACGGCTGCCATCGCGGCGCTCGCACGGAAAAAGCGAATTCCTTTTGTGGAGGATTTGGGCAGCGGCGCGGTCGGGTGGACTGAGCGCTTTAACGTTGCCGAGCACGAACCAATGCCGTCGGAAGCGTTAAAGGCCGGAGCAGATCTGGTGTGCTTTAGCGGCGACAAGCTCTTCGGCGGACCACAGGCGGGAATCATTGCGGGAAAGAAGCGATTTGTTACTGCCTTGAAACGCGAACCGCTATTTCGCGCGTTGCGTTGTGACAAGCTTTGTTTTGCCGCGCTGCAAGCCACAATCGATCTTCACCTCAACCGAGCAAGCGCGAAAATTCCTGCGATTGCTCTGTTGCAAGTTTCCGAAGAGGAACTGCGCAATCGAGCCGCGGCGATAAAAACGGGTCTCATTGATCTGCCATTGCAAATCGCCGTTGGCCGGAGCATGGCCAGGCCCGGCGGCGGCACATTGCCAAAATCGACGATCTCATCTGTTACGATTGAAATTCTTCCGAAGCATTGTTCGCCAGTCGAGTTAGCGGCGCGTCTGCGCAGCGCCGCTCCGCCGATCATCGGCTATATCGCCAATGACCGTTTCAAACTCGACCTACGCACGATTCTTCCGCACCAGGATGATGCGGTCGTCGATGCGATTCGCGCAGCATGCACCAAATGACGGAGAAACATTTCATCCTGGCGACCGCGGGTCATGTCGATCACGGCAAAAGTGCACTGGTGAAAGCGCTCACCGGAACCGACCCTGATCGCCTGCCCGAAGAAAAGGCGAGACAAATCACAATTGATCTCGGGTTCGCATAGCTGAATCTTGCCGGACCTGACGAGGAACGGTTCCACATTGGAATCGTCGATGTGCCCGGTCACGAAGATTTTGTTCGAAACATGATTGCCGGGGTCGGCTCGATCGATCTGGCTCTTCTTGTCGTTGCCACTGACGACGGCTGGATGCCACAAACCGAAGAGCACTTACAAATCCTGACTTATCTCGGAGTCGAACGAGCTGTGGTGGCCATCACAAAAAGCGATCTGGGTGAAACTGATACGGCCACGCGGGGAATTCGCGATCGTTTGACCCACAGTCCGTTCGCAAATG
>QHOR01000074.1:4993-5410 GCA_003219395.1 Verrucomicrobiota bacterium
CTGCGCGGAATCGGCACCGTTGTTACGGGAACATTGACGGGCGGACAATTGCGCCGGGAGCAGAGAATTGTTGTCCAACCCAGCAATCTCGACCGGCGCATTCGGTCGATTCAGAGTCACGGGCGCGATTTGGAAGTCGCCCAACCGGGAACACGGACGGCAATTAATCTGCCGGACATCCGCGTCGACCAGATTGCCCGTGGAAACGTTGTCACGATTGCCGATTTCGATCCTGCAAATTCGACGCTCATTGCTCTCCTGGAAAAATCACCGCGGCTTTCCCGTGAAAATGCCGGCGCGAGGCCGCTGAAAAGCGGTGCGTCGGTTTACCTTCATCATGGGACGTCGCGGATCGCGACAAAGATCACGCTCCTGAAAAATCGGCTTCTTGAACCAGGTAAAAACGAAATTGCCCAG
>QHOR01000075.1:0-1211 GCA_003219395.1 Verrucomicrobiota bacterium
CGATGACGCGCTCGACCTCGGCCGAAGGCGCTGGCCCGCCCGGCGCTCCTGGAGCAGCCGGAACGGCCGGTGCAGGCAACTGGGCCGATGCGCTTGATGCAAAAATTAGAGGAAATCCCACCGCCGCCAAAAAGACGGCGGCAAGGAATCCAAGTTTATTTAGCACGTTTTTAGTCATTAGTTTCTCCTTTGAGTTTTTGGTTAGGTGTGATGTGTGAATCGGTATAACGCGGAAAGAAGTTTTTCCCCTAGGCCAAAGAAACGAGGGTTTAGGCAACCGATGGAGGCGCCAATTTGTTAATTTGAATCAGCTAATTCCACTATGAACCGGAAGGGCTACCACGGCATGACGCGCCTGCTTAACACGATAGAATGGAGCCGACTGAAGCTGTCACCAGGGCAACGCAGATCGCGGTCGCGCTCGGCGGTTTTGCAGGTGTTGTCGTGGTTTTCCGGCGCGCGTCCCTCCACGATTGTAGCTATGACAGGGCTGGCCTCCGATTGCTCCGACATACGCGATTATTACTGATCGTGTTGTGCGTGCTGTACTGTTGTTGCTCATACTTAAGATGGCACCCGCAGGAATCTGGCGTCGGTGCAGCCCGGTCGGTGTTCGGGTTCTTCCCCGGCACGATATGCCAAACTCCCGAGCTAACTAGCCAAACCGGAGCAAACCTAACGAGTCAGTTAGAGCGACCGCCAGTCACCTACTAGTCAGTGGAAGAGTCGTCGCGTCCATTGCCGTGACCTGCAACCTCCACTTGCTCGGTCTCGTGAAGACGGCCGTAATCCACAGTCAATCGACCGCCACCGTGCTCGGCATACATCTCGACGAAACGTTCGCCAAACCGGACCTCCCGCCAGCTGTAATCCTTTTGGGTTTGAACTGCGGCGGCAATGACGGGATCGATTCCAACTACTGAGACTATAAATAGAACCCGGCTCGATTCGAGTGACTCGGGAGTTGCGCCAAAGAGAGGACTCGTTTCGTCGATTGTGTGTCGCAAAGTTAAGGCGGCCGGAAAAACCGTCAGTCGATCAAAATGCAGCTTTAAAACGTAGAAGTATCTGAAATCGCCGCCTTCGGCCAATGGTTCATCACGCGAAAACATGATGCGAAACTCCGCTTCAACCATGCTGTGTTGATTTTCATTTCCTATCCGAACCATCAACGTGGGCTTACCGTTGAATGGGGCGATCACGATTGAATT
>QHOR01000075.1:1216-3188 GCA_003219395.1 Verrucomicrobiota bacterium
CACTGGGCCGCGAGAACCGGACAAAGATCAGACCAGTCATCACTGCGAGTAAAAATATGCCACTCATGATCTCGATGGTTGTGATGATATGGCCATAGAGCGTTTGCGGATACATATGGCCATAGCCCACCGTGGCCAGCGTTTGCACACTGAAAAAGAATGAATCGAAAAACCAATGCCCACCGGTGGTACCGGCAATACTGTTTTGCTGGAGACCATAAAGCGCAGCGAAAAGAAGGTTGAGCGCGATATAAAGCGTGCCGACGAACAGGGCGAACTGCGGCCAGCGCAAACCAAGCAGCCAGCGATAAACGTCGCGCCATCTCCAGACGTCGGTGTTGACCTTCACGAACTCAATCTGCCCAGCGCGGACGGAATGAAACGCCCGCGATTTTATGCTTCGTCTGCGGAATTCCGATAAAGTAACAGGCACAGGTTTCATTTCATTACTGGTATCGGCAACATACAGCGATGACGGGAAACATCGTGGCAAACTACCGCCGATTTTGATGGCAAATTCTGTGAAAGAGGCACTGTTTGCAAGCATGTTGGCAGCCAGCCTCACGTGGAATGAGCTGTTGCATGCATCCCCGCAACCAAGCAAGGCGCAGTCCACTTCTGCCAAGATGGACGTTGTTGACCTCGTTGTTCATTCCGAACACGAGGCCAAGCAAATCTTCACGTATTTTCCGTATCCTGATATACCTGCCGAGTATGGTTTTTCCAAAATCAGTGGCACGGGCATCTATCGATTGACTGTCAGTCCACAAGGTGACGTCGTTGAGATCAAAATCATGAAGAGGATGGGAGTGTTTGGTGATTGGCCTGCGGATGTGACCGCACTAAAAACACTCATCCGCTGGCGAGGTCAGCCTGGCCCGCCGCGGATTGTTGACGTTCCGTGGAGCATTACTCCAGGCAGCCAGTTTATTACGAATGAAGGATCACATATCCCAAGACGCTAATATTGTAGTCGTTTTGCGGTTACCGCGGAAACAAAGTCTGTGATTGATTGGAAGATGCGTTGATCGATGTCGTCTTGCGTCTTGCCTATCGCCTGAAGCTGGCGCTTCGGCAGGCGCAACGAATGGTCGCCACCTTCCACGATGTGTAGAATGTTTTGCGTTTTCATTTCGTTACGCACGCACTCAAGAATATCCAAAGGGCAAAGCGAATCCCGCGTGCCCTGCACGAACAGAATTGGCGCGCTCAGACTCCGCAACACTTCATCGCGCAGTTTTGTGCGATCACCCATCGCGCAGAGCGGGTATCCAAGGCAAATGAGACCATCCACTTTTTCTTCGAGTGAAACATGGCATCCAATGCGGCCACCCATGCTCTTGCCAATGAGGATGGTTGGTTCGGCCGGATGCCGTATTTTCGCATCGCGTAACGCTTCTCGATGTGCCGCGATAAGCTTTGGTAACGGATCCGGGCGTTTCCGGCCTTCGCGCATGTAGTCGTAATCAAGAGTTTCAACGTCACCGAGGTCAGACAAAAGGCGTTTCCAATTTTGCATCCAGGAGTGGGAGGAGGGCGCGCCTGCTCCGGGAGCAAATAAGAACAAGGGTTTCATGAGAAGATTCTTCAATCCTCAACAGTCAACACTCAACCGCCAATCGGATAATTGAGCCTTTGGCGTTCGGAGTTGGGCGTCTCCCTTTACTTTTGAAAAACCAGCGCCGCCCTATTGCACCGTCACTAATGTTCCAATTGGGATCTCGGAGAAGAACTTGCGCGCCGCTTCCTCTGGTAATCGGATACAACCATGTGAGGCTGGATAGTTCGGAACGTTGCCCGCATGCATTCCGAAGTCGAGGCAGCTCAATCGCATGAAATAGGGCATCTCCACGTGATAGATCGTAGAACGATGGTTCCGTTCCTTGTTGGTAATCACGAAATTCCCACTCCGCGTAGAGTAACCTTGACGCCCGGTCGAACATTGGGTGCGATATACTGGCACGCCATTCTT
>QHOR01000075.1:3329-5375 GCA_003219395.1 Verrucomicrobiota bacterium
TTCCGGTTGGCACCTGCTGCCAGCAGAGCGCGCAAGTAATCTTCCCGATCGAGGCCCGCTGCCAGCATCAGGACGGTGAGGCCTTTGTCTCCTTCGATATAACTGCCAAATGCCTTCGACGGCAGCGCTGCCAGAAACTCCTTATCGCAGCGCGATGGGAGAGCCGTGTTTGGATCGGCGCCACAGGCCAAAAGCGTTCCAAAAAGAGACGAGTCGTTTCGCGCAATTGCATATGCGAGCAGCGGCACATCCTTCCCCTCGGGCGTAGGAGGCGCGGAGTGCTTGCTCAACAGCAGCTGGATTTCACTCTTGTTTCCAGTCGTCAGCGCTGCCTGCAGAGTGCGCCGGGTACTGGTTCGCCATTGTGGTAATGCAGGCCAAAGTTCCAGAACAGATTTGACGATGTTAGGATTGCCGCCATCGAGCGCCATTCCCAGCAAATCGTTGCCATCCTTGCAGAGGTCTTCCGCATGAAGATGGGCGGAGCGGGCCAGCAACTCCCGAAACATTTCGAGATTCCCATGCACGGCTGCGGCCATCAATGGCGTGAAACCATTATTGTCAGCAAGATCGACAAGCGCACCGGCGCTTAACAGGCGTTGCGCCGTTTTCCAATCTTGTTGAGCTGTTGCAATCAACAACGGCGTTCGGCCCCGGTCATCACGTCCGTTTGGATCTACGTGGTCGATGAGACATAACTCAATCAGCGAGTCTCGCCGAAGGGTGACGGCACGAACAAGTTCGCCCGGCGAGATGGGAATACGCGCGGGAGGCTCTGGTCCAAGGACTGTTGCCCAGAACAAAATGAAAAGTGCAACGCCGATCCAAAAGACAAATCGCCTTTTAAACACGCGCATATGCAGGATTGAACCAGATATTGGAGGAGCGGTGTCCAGCCTTGTAGCAGGACCTGGGTGGACCTGCGAGCCCACCTTTGCGCAAGCGGGGATTGGACGTATCCAGTTGAACGTTGCATGTTCCGTGGTGTCCAAATTCCAACCGATGCGCTTATCCATTTTCACCCTGTGGCTTGCACTGAGTACTTCGTTCGCCGCGCAACCTGAGGCTGTCCCCATGCCGACTGTTCCTGCCGCTGTGGCAGAGGCGGGTAAAGACGTCGTTCATCAATTAAATAATGCTTTTGCAAAAGTCTTCGAAATCGTCGCGCCGAGCGTTGTCATTATAGAGGTTTCCAAGAAAAATGACACTGCCGAAAATTCGCCACTCGACGACCTATTCTTCCAGGGAGCGCCCGATGAAAACAACCAGCGGCGCAACCCCGGCGGGCCACGGCCGATCCAAAGCGAGGGCTCCGGATTTATCGTTCGCCCAGACGGCTATATCTTCACGAATTTTCACGTGGTCGAAGGTGCCGACAAGATCGAGGTGAAATTGAGAGACGGCCGGAGTTTCCCCGGAAGAGTCGTGGGTACCGATGAAAAGACCGATATTGCGGTGGTGAAGATCGACGCGAAAGATCTGCCAGTCGTCCAACTCGGTGACAGCGATGCCGTGCGCGTAGGCCAGTTTGCATTCGCAATCGGCGCGCCATTCAAGCTCGATTACACTTTCACCTACGGTGTGATCAGCGGCAAGGGCCGCAGCAAATTGCTTCAGACCGGCGCCTACTCCATTTCAGATTATCTGCAGACTGACGCCTCGATTAATCCAGGCAACAGCGGAGGACCGTTGTGCGATATCGATGGCAAAGTGATCGGAATGAACACGCTGATTAATGGACTCAATCGCGGCCTCGGCTTCGCAATCCCAGTTAACATGGCCAAAGAAATCGGCACGGAACTAATCGCCGGTCACAAAATTACGCGACCGTGGTTGGGCATCCGCATCGAAACGCTCGGCGACGATCCCACGATTCGCGATTTGTTTAAAGGTGCCGATAAGGGTGTGGTGGTGCGCACGATCGAAGCGGATGCGCCGGCTTCTAAAAGTGAGCTGCGTCCGTTCGACGTAATCACCCACGTGGATGGAACGCCCATCGACTCAGACTCACAGCTGCAGCATGAGATCTTGAAAAAGAAGATCGGC
>QHOR01000075.1:5385-11176 GCA_003219395.1 Verrucomicrobiota bacterium
TGTTTGGCGCAAAGGCCAGAACATCAAAATCCCCGTTAAAACCGGCGAACTGCCAAGCGAAATTGCGCAAGCATCAAATACCTTGCCGATCCAACCCGCGCCACCGGCGCAAGAAAGTGTAGGCAAATTCGGACTACAGGTACAGGAACTGACCAAAGACGTTGCCGAACGTCTTCATCTGCCGGTCCAGCAAGGCGTGGTCGTAACCGACGTGGAGGACAACAGCATCGCTGCCGCCCAGGACATTCAGCGTGAAGACGTGATCACTGAGGTAGACGGCAAGCCGATCACGAACGTGAAGTCGTTTCGCGAGACGCTGAGCAAAGCCGATCCAAAACGCGGCGTTCTTCTCTACCTGGACCGCAAAGGCAGCAAAACTTTTGCAGTGCTGAAAGCCGGCGATTAGCTCTTTCGGCTGCCGACGATTACGAGAACAACCCCGGCCACAACACAGATCCCGCTCGCAATCGGCGGAAAAGCGATGCCGTGGCTTTCCTTGTGAGTGATCTCGAGCGGGCCCAGTTGCGCGTCTTTCTTTTGCGTCGTCCATCCCAGACCGCCCCAGGCGAATCCGATGATACCGACGACAATTAGGATGATGCCGACGATCCCGGCCGGTCTCATTTGCCCCAGGTTACAACGGACGGCGGCCTGAGATCAACTGGATGATCAGCACCACAATCGCAATGACGAGCAGAATATGAATGAATCCACCCAGCGTGTAGGAGCTGACTAATCCAAGTAGCCAGAGCACCAGCAAGATCACGAATATTGTCCACAGCATAAGGTTCCTTTCGGTTCGGTCATATGTTCCTTCGTGCGATGCGGTTCCGCTGCGCTTATCGAAACCAAAATTTCTGCACGGATCAGCCATTTGGAGGGTGTGCGGCAAATCGTCACGGCTACACTTGTTCGATTACGGCACGCAGATTCCATCGTAATCGCATTGCGCGAAATCGGCTAAGACGCGCACGGCGCGATCGCGCAGCTTGGCATTGGTGGTGTGCAGATCAATCATCACATTGCCGCGCACTTTGCCAAGCGCGACCATCGCTCCCGTGCTGACGATGTTAAGCGCCACTTTCGTCGCAGTTCCAGCTTTCAGCCTGGTCGATCCGGTAAGGACCTCGGGTCCGACGGCGAGGGCAATTACAAGATCGGCACTCCTATGGCCGCGGCCCTCTGGACCGTCGCCCGGACCGGCCACAGCCCCGTGGCTACAAAGCGGATTGCAGGTGAGCAGAATTGTCTTTGCGCCTAACGACTTTGCCTCGGCTAGTGCGCCAAGAACGAAAGGCGTTCGCCCACTGGCGGTGATGCCAACAACAACATCGCTATTTTTTATCTCCCTCTCCCGCATGGCCAACGCGCCTGCGCTCTCTTCGTCCTCCGCGCCTTCGACGCTGCGATAAAGAGCGCTTACTCCGCCAGCAATGACTCCCTGCACGAGATCAGGTGACGCGCCAAAAGTTGGCGGAATTTCGCTTGCATCGAGAACGCCGACGCGCCCGCTGCTGCCAGCGCCAACATAAAACAGGCGGCCGCCATTTCGAAGTGATCCGGTCACTATTTCAACAGCTTCCGTGAGGTCTGCCGTTGCTGTGCGCAACGCGTGCTGAACAAATTTTTCTTCCTCGACAAAAAGTTCGACCAATTCACGAACGCTCATCTTTTCCAGGTTCTCCGAGCGCGGATTACGTTGTTCGGTAAGTGCAGCAGCAAGATTTTGGATTTCTTTTTCAGAAAGATTGGCCCGAACCGTAACTGCATCGGGCGTCTCCGCTGCAAGCCACGCCGCACCTAGTTCCGGAGGTCGCTCCGCTATAGTCACCCGCGCATCGGGGAGATTCTTTTTGAGTCTGCGTCGAAACGCATGGGTGTAGATCGAGTCGCGGTAAAAGAGGCCGCCCATCAGCACGACCTTGGGAGCAAGCAGATGCAGGCGAGACGCAACGGCCTCGGTGTATTCGCACAGGACCCGGGCGCCCTCTTCGACGATCTCATTCACACGCGCCTCGCCACCAGCTGCAGCTTCAAACACAACCGGAGCCAGCATGGCGATCTCGTTTTTATCCGCCGTTTGGGCCCAGCGAACAAGCTCGTCAAGATTGTTCAACGAAAGCGCCTGCAGAATTTTCGCCGTGAAGTGCATTTCACCGCAGTGCAGATCGTGCTCGCGTAGAATGAGACGCAGCGCTTCAATCGACAAAAAATAACCTCCGCCGGTGTCTCCCAGAATGTGTCCCCATCCGCCAGCTCGCTCGATTCGGTCGCCTCGTCGGCCAGTTACTGAAGAACCACTTCCTGCGTTTACCACAATGCCGTCGCCATGATCGAGGGCCGCCGCCAGGCCGGAATCTCGATCGCTGCCGGTCGCAATCTTCGCATGTGGCCAAATCTCTCTGCAAATGAGCGCAAGCGATCGGCGATCTTCAGCCGTGCCGCAACCGGCAAGAAAAACTCCCGCCCGATCGACTTCTCTTGGCAATCCGGCAAAAATTTCGCGCAAACGTTCCGGGGTTGTCAGGCGCAAATTGGATGGCGGCAACTTTCCTTGATCGATAACCACCCATTGCGAGGCGGGTTCAGCGCCGCCGGCTACAGGTCGCTCCACTAACATCCAGGCGGTTTTTGTTCCGCCTCCTTCGATGCCGAGGATGCGCTCGCGGGATTTCACGTCTTATTATGCATAGCCGTTTTTCGGCGAATTTGAAAGCTGGGGTGCGAATCCGCACATGATGGGCCGTGTTTGTCACTGGATTGCCGAGCTTTTCACCGTTTGTATGATGCAATAATGGCCAACGACGAAGCACAGGCGGCAAAGCGATTGGAGCAATTAACAGACGAAATTCGCAAGCATGACCGCCTCTACTACGAAGAGGCTGCGCCAATCATTAGCGACCGCGAATATGACCGTCTCTATAAAGAACTCGTCCATCTCGAGACGAAGTTTCCCGATCTGGTCACGCCCGATTCACCTACTCAGCGAGTCGGTGGAAAACCGCTAAAAGCGTTCGAGCAGGTTGCGCATCTCATTCCAATGCTCAGTCTCGATAACACTTACTCGGAGGAGGAAGTGAAAAATTTTTACGCACGTATGCAGCGCCTTTTGCCTAACGAAAAGATCCCGGTAGTAGTCGAGCCAAAGGTGGACGGCGTAGCGGTTTCGCTCATTTACGAAAACGGCAGATTGCGCCAGGCGGCAACGCGGGGCGACGGAAACGTGGGCGACAACATCACTCAAAATATTCGAACGATTCGTTCAGTGCCCGAGCGACTGCGCGGCGCTGCCCCAAAACTTTTGGAAGTGCGCGGCGAAGTCTACATGGACAAACAGGGCTTCGAAAAACTAAACGACGATAGGCGCAAGGCTGGTCTGCCGCTGTTTGCAAATCCGCGGAACGCGGCGGCCGGTTCACTCAAGCAGTTGGATCCGGGCATCGTGGCGAAGCGGCCCCTTGGTATCGTATTGTATGGAACCGGGGCGACCGAGGGAGTGGACGTCGACGTTCACTCGAAAATATTTCCGCTGCTTAAGAAGCTGGGGCTGCCAGCCACAGAGCGCTGGTGGGTGGCTGCGTCAGTTGAAGAAATTCTGGCTGCTATTCACGCACTCGACGGCATCCGCCACAACTTCGCCTATCAAACCGACGGCGCGGTCGTGAAAGTGGATTCGTTTGCGCAACGCGAGCGTCTCGGGTTCACGGCGAAATCGCCACGATGGGCCATCGCTTACAAATACGAGGCCGAACGCGTGCAAACGCGCCTAAACGACATCGTGATTCAAGTGGGGCGCACAGGAATTCTCACGCCAGTTGCGACGCTGGAGCCGGTATTCGTGAGCGGAAGCACCGTTGGGCGTGCGACGTTGCACAACGAAGATGAAATCAAACGCAAAGACATTCGAATCGGCGACACAGTGGTGATTGAAAAGGCTGGCGAAGTCATTCCGGCAGTCGTGGAGGTTGTAGAATCGAAACGGCCGCGCAATGCCAGGCCGTTCGACTTTGCCAACCATATTCACGGCAAGTGCCCTGTGTGTGGCGGTCCGATTCGCCGTGACCCACAATTCGTTGCCTGGCGGTGCGAGAATCTTCAGTGTCCGGCGCAAGCGACTCGTCGCATCGAATTTTTTGCGGCGCGCAGCGCGCTCGATGTCGAAAGTGTCGGCGGCATTGTGGCGGACAAACTCGTGGAACGCAGCCTTGTACACGAGCCGCTCGATCTGTTCGAGTTAAAGGTGGAACAGGTGGCCAAACTGAATCTCGGAACGGATCAAGAACCACGCGTGTTCGGGGAAAAGAATGCCACGAAAGCGATCCGTGCGATTGAGCGAGCGCGGACCCTGCCGCTCTCGCGTTGGCTTTTTGCTCTTGCCATTCCGGATGTGGGAAGAACAACAGCAACGCAACTTGCCCGTTTCCACGAAACCATCGAAGACGTCTCCAATTCGCCGCTGCTTCATGACGTTTTGCAGTATCACGAAAAGCGGGAAGCGAAAGAGAACACAAAAGAAATTGCGGATCGACTCATTCAGGCCGGTTTTGCGAAACCATCGAAAAGCAAAGCCGAAAAAGCGCGCGGGATTACGACGGAAATAGGGCCTGGTGTTGCACAAAGCGTCCTGGATTTCTTCGCCTCGGCGGCTGGGAAAAAAATTCTGCGCCGAATGCAAGAACTGGGGATTCGCCCCAAGAGCGAAAAAGTCTCAGCAAGCAAAGCGGCGGATTTGCCATTGCCCGGAAAAACAATTGTGCTCACGGGGAGTTTGCCTTCCATGACGCGGGAAGAAGCAACAGAACAAATCGAGAAGCTCGGTGGCCACGTGACGGGCAGCGTGAGCAAGAAAACGGATTACGTTCTCGCCGGTGCCGAACCTGGAAGCAAATTCGAAAAGGCGAAAGAACTCGGTGTGCGAATTATCCACGAACCGGAGTTTCGCAAGATCCTGGGATTCAGTTGAGCCCGCGAACCGACTCGCGGCTGAAAAGAATCTGCAACCGCAAACCTATGGAGTTGGTGGCACCTCTGAACCCAGCGACAGCGGGATGCCCTGCTGATTGATTGCGGGCGTTCCGGGAGAGGCAAGCAACACCCCGCTCCTGCTGGCGGGATGAAGAGTCGCCTGCACACTGAAAGTCAGCTTTTGATTTCCGCGCATCACTGTAATCGGCACGATATCCCCGGCGGTAATGAAGAAAGAGGCATCGAGCACATCTTCCGGCTGGGTCACTCTCTTCCGCCCAACTTGTAGGAGAATGTCCCCCGATTTAATTCCGGAACGAGCCGCCGGTGTGTCTTCCATGATCTGCTTCATCTCTGCAACAGAACCTTCCACTGGTTGCCGCGCTGTGGAGACATTGATCCCGATCCAGCCATGTCTGGCTTCTCCAAACCGCATGAAATCGCCTCGAATTTTCTCGGCAGCTTCGATTGGCACCGCGTAACAGGCCGAGTTGTTCTCGAGACTGCTGACGACGATGCCAACAACCTCACCTTTCATGTTCAAAAGCGGTGCGCCGGCTTCTCCGCGCTGAGTCGGCAAGTTGACGCGCAGATGCGTGGTGGAGAAATAACGACCGAGATATTTATGATCGAAACCCGCGATCATCCCGAAATTTGGTGTCTCCGGCAGGTCCAACGGATAACCAACCGCAATGACAGGAGTCGCCACTTCCAGACCTTCGGATTTTCCAATCGGCAGCGCCGGAGTGGGCGCGTCGATCTTTAACATGGCCGTCCCGCTGCGGATATCTGCCAAAAGCTGGCGCGCCGGATATTTTTTTCCGCC
>QHOR01000076.1:0-6764 GCA_003219395.1 Verrucomicrobiota bacterium
AGAATAAAGGCGCGGCTGCAGTTTTGTGAGCAAACCGACAAATTCCTCTGGCCTGAAATGAGCTGATGGATGCTCGGTGAGAAAGTCGATTACCTCCATGCCCCAAAGATATGTTGTGAGATCCTGCTTGCGCTCTGGAGCGAGAAGATCGCCGAGCAGCGGCGCAGCGTTCGCACGATGGGCGATGGCCCTCAAAATCTTGGGCGTTGGCTGCGTGATGCTGTAATCGCGCAATAATGCTTCGCGCAGAGTGGTTCGTGCGTCTTTGGGTCGCGGGACCTCTTCGTCGCCGGTGGCGCCAAGCGCCTGAATAATTTCGTCTACGAGTTGTGGATCGTTTGTTGCGTATACAGCCAGCGAATCGCCGACCTCAAAGCTCAATCCCCATCCGGTCAGGTCGAGTTCAAAATGGCGCGTATCTTTAGCCGACTCCGGTCCGCTCAGGCGGCGATTGACCAGAAGTTTGGCGGGAAAGGGATTTGCTCGCGAATATCGGGGAGCGGCAACAGAAGCTTCAGCATGCATAACCGTTTCTAGCGGCGATCTCTGGTCGTCGCAAATATTCATCCGTCATTCCCTATCGGCAGGGTGGGGAAACCATCCATGGTTGCGTTGAGCAGCATTCACCTCTTCCGGCGTTCAGGTTGCTTGTCGAAATGTAGGGCGGTTTCGTCGGGGTTGAACGTAATGAGATTCGGCGCTTAGGAATCTCATTGAGCGCGACGAGCGATGTCGGCAGATCTTCTGGTGCGACGAGTCCCTTTAGGCTCTCGAGATGCAAGCGCAATTGCAAAATCGACCTGACGTTTGAAGGCATCAACGCGAACAACAAAAACCGAGAGCTCGTCGCCAACAGTGAATCGTTTGCGCGATCGTCTCCCAATAAGTTGCCGTTGGGCGGAATCAAACAAATAAAAGTCATCCGTTAACGAGGAGACATGGACCAGTCCGGTCACAAGAGCATCCGGCAGTTCCACCATTATTCCATAGTTGCGGACATCGATAATTGTGGCTCGAAAAATTTGTGGATTGCGTTGATCGAGCTGTCGCTGAAAGAATTCGAGTTTCTTCATTTGAATGGCGTCACCTTCGGCGTCAGAAGCAGTGCGCTCAGTCAGCGAAATGTGCTCCGCAATAGAAGCAATCTCCGCCATGTCAGGATGGCCGGACGCGCTGGCCGACCGCGCTGAACGGCTTCTGCCGGCTACGGGGTCTTTGGCAAGAGCGCGATGCACAACCAAATCCGCGTAGCGCCGAATAGGACTGGTGAAATGCAAGTAATTAGCCTTGGCCAAACCATAATGCCCAAGTGGTTGCGGAGAGTACCTGGCGCGTTTCAAACTCTTAAGCAAACCGACCTTCAGCGCTTGCTCTTCGGGTTTTCCACGGATCGCCGCCAACAATCGCTGCAGCTCCGCGCGATGAGTCACATCGCCCACCGTGTAATTAAAGCCAAGCACGAATTCCCGATACTCTGCCAATTTTTCCGGGTCTGGATTTTCGTGAATCCGATAGATAGTCGGAATCGCGCGTTTTTTTAGCTCGCGCGCCACGGCCTCATTTGCGGCCAGCATAAATTCTTCGATCAGCTGGTGCGATTTATCATTCTCGACCCGCTCCAATTTTACTGGGTGCCCATTATCGACCCACACTTTTACCTCCGGGAAATCCAGGTCCAGAGCGCCGTGCTCGAATCGCTTCTGCCGTAATAGTGCCGCGAGTTCCCAGGCAAGGTGCAGCCGTTCACCCAACTGATCGCCGGGTGGCGCGGTTAAAATTGCATAAGCCTTTTTATACGTAAGCCGGTGCGCGCTTCGAATCAGGCTGCGCGAAAAGCGCGCGCTTTTCGCAGTCCCGTTCTTATCGAAATCAATGAATACAGAATGCGTGAGCCGATCGACGTCAGGATTGAGACTGCAGACGCCGTTGCTCAGTCGCTCTGGCAACATTGGGATCACACGGTCCGGGAGGTAAACGCTATTGCCCCGCCGCCGGGCTTCTCGATCCAACGGGCTGCCCGGCTCTACGTAGGCGGCAACATCAGCAATGTGTACACCGAGGCGCCAACCGGTCCCGATTTTCTCAACATGAATTGCGTCGTCGAAGTCGCGCGCGTCATCGGGATCGATGGTAACGATGAATTCTCCACGCAAATCTTCGCGCCCGTCGAATTGCCGGGCGTCAACTCTCTCCGGAATTCCTTTCGCCTCCTCCAAAACATCCCTGGGGAATTCCGTTGGGAGATGATATTTGCGAATGATCGACAGCATGTCGATGCCCGGGGCCGAAGCGGGGCCGAGCACTTCGATTATTTCGCCTTCGGGATTAACGTGGCGCGATTCCCAGGCTTCCAGGCGAACTACAACTTTATCGCCAATCTGTGGCGCGATTTTGGAAGTGGCGAGAGGGGAAACCTGCCCCACGTAAACATCGTGCACCATGCGTGGATCATCCGGGACTACGTAATAAAAGTTCCGCGACCGTTGGAGCGTGCCGACGATTGTATCGTGAGCACGTTCTAATATTCGAATTACCCGTCCCTCTCGCCGGCCTTTGATGCGTGGGTAAGATTCGTCCTGCGACATGCGCGCGACCACACGATCGCCATGCATGGCGGTTCCTGTGTTTTCCGCTGCGACGAAAACGTCCGCCTGTCCGGATACTTCCGACGTGAGAAAGCCGTAGCCCGCCTGATGAATTGACAGTTTACCGGTTACCAAGTCGGCCTCGCCTGGCAAAACGTAGCGGTTCTTGCGGATCCGCGCGATCTCGCCGCCGTGCTCTAGCTCGCGCAAGCTTTGCCGCAATGCTACTCGTTCGGCCCCTGCCAATCCCAGCTGGCGGGCAATGTCGACCCTGTTCAGCGGCCGATAATCTTTCCGCCTCAGCAGACCCAGAATTTGTTCTCGAATGTTACGTCCGGTCAAAGCCATGTAAGCGAAACAATAACGCCAGGTCTATCGATTTAGCGCGAGTTTAATCCGAGGTCGAATCATGCCTAAAGTGATTGTTGCAGGCGCATTGGCACTCGCCCTGGCGATTGTCTCATTTGCTTCAGGAGGAGCAAAGATGAAGATCACAAGTTCTGCTTTTCAACAAGGTGGGAATATTCCACCAAAGTTCACATGTGACGGCGGCGACACCAGTCCGCCCTTACAAATTGCAGAAGTTCCTTCGGGTGCGAAAAGCCTGGCTTTGGTTGTAGATGATCCGGATGCACCAAGCGGACTCTTTACGCATTGGATGGTCTGGAACATCTCTCCGCAAACCAATGCAATCTCAGAAGGAAGCGCGCCCAAGGGAGTCCAGGGAAAGAATGATTTCGGTAAGACCGCTTACGGCGGACCGTGTCCACCCTCTGGCACGCATCGCTATTATTTTAGGCTTTTTGCGCTCGATCGCGAGCTGGACCTGCCCGCAGGCACGAAACGAGTTCAGCTGGATGCGGCGATGAAAGGCCACCTGATAGGGCAAGCCGAACTAATGGGCCGCTATTCCAAGCGAAAATGACGAATTACGGAGGAAGCTCAAAAGCTCAAGTGACCAAAGGGCAATCAAATGGCCGCTCTCGCAATTCAGATCTCGGCATTCTTTCGTCATTGGAGATTTGTCATTAGTCATTCTTGGCGCCCAGCGCCAGGCTCGTCCTTTTCCTTCTGTTGCTTCGAATAATCGGTATCCGGTGTTAGTCTCATCGGTGATGCGTGGGAGACTTTGGAAAATCGGCGACCGCATCTTCGATCTCTCGCGGCAGGGGCTGATTATGGGTGTATTGAATGTAACTCCCGATTCATTTTCAGACGGCGGAGAGTTTTTCGCCGCGGAAGATGCCGTGGAGCACGGTCTAAGGATGGCCGCCGAAGGTGCGCACATTATCGATGTGGGTGGCGAATCGACGCGACCGCGCGCCGAAGCCGTGAACCCGGAAGAAGAATTGCGTCGCGTAATTCCGGTGATCGAACAGTTGCGAACAAAGAGTGAAGTCATGATTTCAATTGATACGTCGAAGGCGGAGGTTGCGCGCGCAGCGATCGGAGCGGGAGCTTCGATTGTGAACGACGTTTCCGGAGGGCGAGGCGACGAGAAGATGATGCCGCTGATTGCCGAAACGAAAGCGGCTTTCATCATCATGCATATGCAGGGGACTCCGCAGACCATGCAGCTCGCGCCGCACTACACGAACGTGGTCTCAGAAGTTTTTGAATTTTTTCGACAACAATATGCGCGTGCCATAGTTTATGATATTGACCCTATGGCAATTGCGTTTGATCCGGGCATTGGTTTCGGCAAAACGCTTGAGCATAACGTTGAGTTGCTGGCGCAGCTTGAGCGGCTTCGCGCGTGTGATCGACCGATCGTGATTGGCGTTTCCCGAAAATCTTTTCTGAGTAAATTGATTAATTCGGCGCGGATCAGCGACCGATTGGCGCCTGCGGTGGCGTTAACTTCGCTCCTGCGGACACGCGGCGCAGACGTGCTTCGAGTCCATGAAGTCAAAGAAAACGTAAATGCTTTAAAGGTGACGGAAGCAATTCTTCAAAGGGCAAAATGATTCACCAAGTCGTCGATCTCTGGTTCCGAGGCTGGCGCAGCCTCATTGAAATCCTTCTGCTGACCGTGGCGATTTATTATGGTTACCTTTATTTCCGGGGAACGCGTGGCGCAAAAGTGCTTACGGGACTGGCGATCGTGTTTTTGACGCTGACCCTTATTTCCACGCTGCTCAATTTGGTTGTCATCGGCTGGATCATACGAAGCTTCTCGGTCTTCCTGGCAGTCGCGCTGGTGGTAATTTTCCAGCCGGAGCTAAGGCGCGGACTGGCTGCTCTTGGCGGTCATCCCATTTTTTCGCTCACAAGCGAGAAGCGGGAAACTGTTCACGATCTGGCTGAGGCCGTCATGCAATTGGCAAATAAGCAATTCGGCGCGCTCATCGCGATCGAGCGCGACACATCAATTCGCGTTTACGAGGAAACGGGCGTTATGATCGATGGAGATTTTTCCGTTGAGCTCATCCTTACCATCTTCCATCCAAAGGCCGCATTGCACGATGGCGGAGTGATTATTCGTAACGGACGAATCGCGGCCGCGGCGTGTATTTTCCCGGTGAGCCAGCGCGAAACGCTCGACCGCAGTCTGGGATTACGGCATCGCGCCGGTCTTGGGATCACTGAGGAGTCCGACGCCGTGGCCGTGGTCGTGTCCGAAGAAACGGGCAGTATTTCCATTTGTCACCGGCGTAGAATTGAGCGCAATTTTACTCCGGAGACTTTTCGCCAGCGGATCGCGGAGATTTTGTTACACAGCAAATATGAAGAGACTGATTCTGAAAAACTGGCGCGCGAAGTTGATCTCTCTTCTGCTCGCGACAACGCTTTGGTACCTGATCAAAAAGAACGTAGCGACGACGCCCTCGCCGTCTGACCGGCCGTCTCCGGCTCCCATCACCGAAACGCGCTGAAGAAGTATCGAAGTATTTAGCGCAAAAAACGCGACAGATTCTCTTCTTCCCAGCGCCGAGCGCGTCGATAGCCTGGGAACTTTCGTTCGCGACGGTTAAATTCCTCCGTGTGAACGCGCCGCCGGCCTTGTGACAGTACTTCGTCGGGTACCACAGAGTGCAGCATCTCGTGATAAAGCACGTACCGAAGAAACCATGCCGGTACGAATGGCTGATCCAGCGCCCGATTGATTCGAATTACGCGATCCTGCTCCTGAATTGTGCCAAAGATGAAATATTCCTTCGGTCGATGCTTTCGCCGACGACCCCACGTCACTTTGTAACCACGGAGGCGCCCGCGAAAATATCGCTTGTTTAAGTCGTCAAACATCGGGCGCAGATCGAAATTCGCGCCTTCATGACGCAAATTCAACTGCCGTTGCATCGGCAGCGTAGGGTGCGCCAGCTTCCGTTTTGTCTTTTTCTTTGCTTTTCTGGTCTTCGCCATTTTGTTTTGCCCTTCCAAGAACGAACAAGAGTGCAGACAAGAGTGGAGGTTAGTTTACTGGGCTTCAAATACAGTGACAAGTGAAGCTCCAATATTTACAAGAAAAACTATCAAAACACTGGTACTAAACGACTTACCGGAATGCCTTTCGCCCCTGGTAAGCTACCAAACGTATTCCCAACGCGGTCTGGTCTTTAGCAGAATATTTCCCGCAATTGACTAACGTCCTCAAATCTCGCCACGACCTTAGCCCACCGCGGAACATGGAGGTTCCGGTTAGAACAGTAAAAGATGCGAAAAAGCTGCGAGGCATTTTTGCGAAGATTGCAATGCGCGTGTAATTGTCCTCATGTCCCGCGGATGTGCGGGAGCGATCGATCGAACTTAAGACTGGATGACGCCGTTTCTTCGAAAATTGCTGGGGCAAAACTGGCTTCTGCTGCTAACCACGCTCGCTCTCGCCATTTTTGGAGTCGTGGCGATTTACAGCGCCACTTCCACGCGCGCAGACTCGAATGCGGTGGATTTCTGGCGAAAGCAGGCCAACTGGGTAGTCGTGGGTGTGTTTGCTTTCATGCTAACGAGTTTGGTCCATTACCGCTGGATTCGTTGGGGCGCGCTACCGATGTATCTGGCTGGTATCGTTTTTCTAATCCTGACGAAATTTATCGGCACGAAGGTGTACGGAGCGCGGAGTTGGCTGCATTTGGGGCCGATCAATTTTCAGCCAGCACAGCTTGCGGTTATTGCGGGAATCATGGTTTTGGCCCTGTTCCTGACACAGTTTCGCGAAATGCATCCGATGCTGCGTTTACT
>QHOR01000076.1:6816-7659 GCA_003219395.1 Verrucomicrobiota bacterium
CTCATCCTGATGCAGCCGGATCTGGGTGAGGTCATTATTTGGGGACCTGTACTTCTGGCGCTGTTGTTCGCCGGCGGTCTTCCGCTGCGGTATTTGATTTGCGTGATTCTCATCGCAGTCGCGTTTATCCCGATTGCGATCAATTTCGGTCTGAAACCGTATCAGCAACAACGGATCACGGCGTTTACACATCCGGATGTCGATAAACAAGGCTCCGCCTGGGCAATCAATCAATCTCTCATCGCTATCGGGTCAGGGGGTTGGTCGGGCAAAGGGTTTAAGGCGCCAAACACACAAATCGAGCTCGGATTTCTCCCTGCTACTGCCGTGCACAACGACTACATTTTTTCCGCCATCGGCGAGCAATGGGGATTTATCGGAGGAATGTTTCTTCTTGGCGGATTCGCTCTACTCCTGCGTTTTTCGCTGGCGATCAACTCGGCCTCCTTCTGGTTGTGGGGATCACCGCACTCATCTTCACGCACATTTTCCAAAACATGGGAATGACCATTGCTCTGCTGCCCATTACGGGGGTGCCGTTGCCTTTAATTAGTTACAGCGGCTCTTTTGTGCTGATGATAATGTTTGGTCTCGGCCTTGTGAACAGTGTTTGGATCCATCGAAAAATTCCCGCGTAGGGCCGGCCCACGTGATTCGTTACAACGTTGAATCATTACATTGCACCCAGGGTCGGAACCTTTGTGGTTGTGTAATGCTACAGCGCTTTAACCTCTCAACTCGTTAACGCGCAGCAAAACCCACACGTGGAAGCTGATTACAAGGTCAAGCTGGAGGTTTTCGAAGGGCCGCTCGATTTACTGCTTTATCTGATCAAGCAGGATG
>QHOR01000076.1:7668-8439 GCA_003219395.1 Verrucomicrobiota bacterium
ACTCGTCAGTACCTCGAATATCTTCAAGCGTTCAAGGAATTGAATATCGAACTTGCCGGCGAATTCATCGTGATGGCAGCGAACCTCATTTACCTGAAAAGCCGCAGCCTCTTGCCGGTTGATCAGCAGCCGCCTGAAGAAGACGCCCAGGAAGATGATCCGCGTTGGGATCTAATCCGGCAGTTGATCGAATACAAAAAGTTCAAGGAAGCAGCAGCGGAACTTCATCTGCGCGAAATGGAACAGGAGCGGATCTTTGCGAGAGAGGGGAGCGCATCGTCGCTTCTGCAGGAGCCGTTGCGTCTGGAAGAGGTTGGAATTTTTCAATTGATCAATGCATTCCAAACGGTGATCAGACGGATCGAAGCGCGAGAAGATATGCAGGAAATCTTTTCCGAACGTTTTAGTGTTTCGGAGAAAATTGATATCATTTTGCAACGAGTCGCAAATGAGGCGCGGCTACGTTTTTCCGATTTGTTTGGGGCCGCCGTATCGCGCGTGGAAGTCGTGGTGACATTTCTCGCGCTTCTGGAGCTTATTCGCTTGAAACAGGTCCGCGCCGTTCAGAAAAACATGTTTGAAGAAATTGAAATCGCTGCCGCCGCGTAAGCCTTGGCGATAATGCAACCGGTTGCAACGACGGCTCCGCCTGCCGCGTGGACGGACAGCAAAAGCAAACGCGGCCGTGCAGCACGCGACGCATAGGTAAGGCATCTCCACAGCGAGGCGCCAACAGCAACATGCCGCAAATCTTGATCGCCGGTTGCGGTT
>QHOR01000077.1:0-493 GCA_003219395.1 Verrucomicrobiota bacterium
AAACTTTTGGATCAATCCAAAAAATGACCTCGGCGGGATTCAATGAACTTCTGATATTGGAGATGCGCACTTCGTGTTTTTTAAAGTCGTACGTGAAACTGCCCGTTCCAGTACCTTCACTGCGCGAGACGTGTAACTCCTCACAGGAAAGGGCACCGTCGGCGAAATGGATTTTGGCATCTGCACTATTCATCCAGGTGCCGCGGAACCGGGTTCGACCTAAAATGAGTGTCCCTTCACCTTTCCAGGTTTCAGGATTGTGATTCTGCCCTCGAATGGCGAGACGAATGGCAGGTGGACGTTGCCATTCCCATTGTCTAAGAAATTGATTCAATTCCGGCGGTGCGATCGTACCCACCGCTTCGGGGGCTATGGTGCTCTCGACGTTTAACCGAAAATCCTCCGGCGCATTCAATAGATCAGCTCGGATTTGGCCGGTTTGATGTCGCAGCCGCAGGTCCCTGAACAGTGTGCGCTCGCCATCCCACGAAAA
>QHOR01000077.1:545-6533 GCA_003219395.1 Verrucomicrobiota bacterium
AGGTGTCCGATGATATCTGGCCTGAAGCGATCTGATCCAAAATTTACGGAGCCGGAAATCTCGACCGCGGGAGCCGCTTGAAATTGAATCCCGGCAAACGGCTCTCCGAGGCCGAATGCATCGAGAAAAGCCTTCAAATCCAGACTGCTGCGCATTTGCAAACTCGCACCGCTGCGTTGCACATTCCAGTTCGCGCGCCCGGCAAAACTGCCCATGTGATCGCTCCATTCACAATGCGCGATGGTGAGCTGTTGATTGTTCCATTCTGCAATCGCGGAGAGATCTTTGATTTCGTAGCTGCCCCGTTGCAGTCGATCGCCACGAAGGGTCGCCTCGACGTGTGCCTTCTCGAGTTCAGCGACGTCTCCGGTAAATTTGATCTGTAGCGAGGGACGTGTAGCAGGAAACCTGAAGTTTTGCAGTTCGCTCACTGCGCGCTGAACAATCAATAATCGCCTTCGCCATTCTTCGGCTGAAAGCGCAGCCGATGCTTGATAATTATCTCGCCTGATTAGCTGTCCGGTGGCGGAAATGCGAATCCCGCAGAAGACTCCCTCCGCCTGACTGACATAAATTTGTTCTGGCGGAAAATAAACATGGGCGCGCAAGTTGGTCAGCGCAGCTCTGTCTCCTTTTTCATCCGCCGTCTTGAATGGAAGAATAATTTGCGCATCCCGCACGTCGAGTGCGTTGAGAAACGGCTCATGATGGATGAGCGCCGCGTAATTGTTAATGTCGAGCGAGACCTCGCTGATCAGGGCCAGAATGTTGTCGCGATTTTTATAATCAAAAATGCGTACATTTTTTGCTATGAGACCACGAAACGGGTCCAGTGTCAGCCGCCCGATGTTGGCTTCGACTCCATGTTTGCGCAATTCCTCCACCACCCGGTCGCGCCATTGACGCCCAAATCCTCTCTTGGCGAGATAATACCCTCCGCCGCCAACCCCAAGAACTACGCCCAGGATCACCAATCGAAGGCAGGCCATGCCGATTCGACGTGGCCAGCTCGATTTCGAACGATGTCGAGGCAGCCGAACCTGCGGTGGTTCGAGGACGGGCGGCATGATATTCGTTAAAGCGTTGCGGCGTTAAAGCGGTAGACCAATGTAACCCTTTAACGATTCAACGCTTCAAGGTGATATCAATATCCGATCTTCCAGCAATTAATGCTTCCCTGAATCTAATCAGCACGATTTTCATCTCAATGGGCTGGTACCGCTGTGGTTTCCTCAATTTGTTTTTTGACGGGGTACATTATTTATCACGCGAACGTGGGCGAAAAATCTTCGGGGTACACCGGATGGATTGCGGCTATTTATTTTCCCATACTGGCTACGCATGTCCTGCTTGCTTTTGTCACACTGCCTCTGGTGATTATCACCCTGACCCAAGTCTTTCGGCGCCGATGGGATCGCCACAAACGAATCGCGCGCTGGACGATCCCGATCTGGCTCTATGTTTCAATCACCGGAGTGTTTGTGTACCTGATGCTCTACAAATGGTTTCCTCCGGGTACGTGATGCGGGCAATCTTGCCTGCGACGGCTGGACCGCAGCCAGGATTGTCTGCGTGCATGTCAAATCTTGCACTTGGCCGTTAGTTGATGTTTGATCACACGATGTTAATGCCGCCGATGCGACAAGATTTATGGTGACAATTGCCACGTTTAATGACCCGGGCAAGGCGAGGCAACTCAAACGACGCTTCCACGACGCAGGATTACGGGCCGATGTTCATAACGAAGCGCCGTTGCAGCAGGTTGGTTTCATGTCGCGCCCGCTGGCGAACGCGAAAGTCATGGTGGAAGACACCGATTTCGAGAAGGCCCAAAACTTCATGGTTGAGTGGGAGGCGACTGATCCAGATATCTCGGCGGCGCTTGTCCGTTGCCCACAATGCAGCTCGTCGAATATCGAATATCCACAAATGACTCGAAAATTCATGACTCCTGCGCTGGTGGGTGTGCTTTGCGCGCTCAAAATCATTCCCAAGGAGTTCTATTGTCAGGATTGCCACTTTACCTGGAGCAACCGGGAAGAGCGCACGATTGGACGCCTCTGGCATCGCTTCTTTCCTGGAAGCGAATCCGGCACCGGCGCCTCGTAGGCAAGATCGATTTCAGTGGCGACTGATTGATTCCTCGCAGACGGTTCTCCTCGTGATCGATCCTCGGTTGCCCTGGTATTTTCTAGCTCAGGTCGACACTCGGATTTCGCTCGAAATTTCGACCACATCTTGCCAGCCATGAAGTGGCTTTTCGTCTTGCTGCTTGCGTTGATGATCTTCGGCGGTGCGGCCTGGTTTGGTTACAACACCTTTGTAAAAGAAGAAATCGCAGTAAAAAAGGAGCAGCGCGGGGAGGTTACGCCTGAGCCTGTGCCCGACATTAGTCTTCCAGAATTTCAGGCGGCGGCGCAACTGCGGCAGGAAGGCAAACTGACCGAATGTCGTGATGCGCTTATCGGATTCATCCAGAAATATCCCACAGGCAAACACCTGGAAGAAGCTAAGGATCTACTGGGGGAAACAAATGTTGCCATCCTTCTATCGCGTTATCCGTCGCCAGAAAAAACGGAATACGTCGTTAAATCGGGAGACGTGCTGGCCAAGATTGCACGGAAGTTGAAGACGACTCCCGAGTTGATCATGCGCATGAATAACATGAGCGGTACCATGCTGCGCATTGGCGATCATCTGCTCATCTCACATCCCGATTTCTCGATGGTTATTCAACGAAAGGCGAACTCCGTGGTCCTCCTGAATCACGGCACATTTTTTAAGCAATATCATATTCGCGAAGCAAAGTTACCTGCCAAACAACCAGCTAAAATCTCAGCAAAAATTGCCGAAACGATGGCTTGGAAGGATGGAAAACGCGTGGGCGTCGGGAGCAAAGAGTATCTCAGCAGCACGCGATGGATCCGGCTGGCTGGCGCTGGCAGCTACACTCTGTATTCCGTGCCGGATTCTGCACATCCCAATCTCGATCAGCCGCCGCCACCAGTGGGTCTTGGGCTCGCGGCTTCGGACCTCGAGGAACTCAGCAGCCTTGTAAAGAACGGCATGCCTGTCACCATTACCGAATGAGGCGTTAACCATTCAAGCGAGATGCGTTGGAGCGGCGAAATCGATGCGCGCGTACTTGACGCTTCAACGCTTCAACGCTTTAACGCTTGAACACCCATGGAACTGCACCCGCTCGATTTTGAAAAACCGATCTTTGAGCTGGAACGGCGCTTACAGGACCTAAGGAGTCATTCCGATGCGCATGGTGTCGATCTCGACCCGGCTGTTAAGGCAGTTGAGGAAAAACTTCGTGAAACGCGCCGGGAAATTTATGGCAAGCTTAGTGCGTGGCAGCGGGTCCAAATCGCGCGGCATACACAGCGGCCGTTCGCCATGGATTACATCGATCGATGCTTTACGAATTGGATTGAACTGCATGGGGACCGCCGCTTCGCCGACGATCGAGCCATGCCTTGCGGGCTGGCCACACTTGGCACGCAGCGCTGCGTGGTGATTACTCACCAAAAAGGGCGCAACACAAAAGAAAATGTAATGCGCAATTTCGGTTGCGCTCATCCTGAAGGTTATCGCAAGGCCCTGCGATTGATGCGACTAGCCGAAAAATTTCGCTTGCCGGTCATTTCATTGATCGATACGCCCGGCGCTTTTCCCGGGATCGGATCGGAGGAACGTCATATTTCGGAAGCGATCGCCGTGAATCTCTTTGAGATGACGAGGCTTCGCGTTCCGATCATTGCGGCGGTGATTGGCGAGGGCGGCTCAGGGGGCGCGCTCGGGATCGGCGTGGCCGACCGCGTCTTGATTCTTGAGAACGCGTATTATTCCGTAATCAGTCCCGAAGCGTGTTCCGCAATTTTGTGGAGAGATCGCCGTCACGCGGCTGAAGCGGCCGAGGCGCTTAAACTGACCGCACAGGACTTATTGAAACTAGAGGTAGTGGACCAAATCATTTCCGAACCGGAAGGCGGCGCGCATCGGGACTATGATTCTGCTGCTGTCAACCTTGCCGCAGCGCTGCACCGGGCGCTGGACGAGATTACTACCATTCCGACCGACGAACTACTGGAAAAGCGATATCGAAAGTTTCGCCGCCTCGGTACCTTCTCCGAAAGCAAAACCGCCATCGCCCCGGCTCACTCTTGATTCGGATGTTTGGGAGTTGGGGTGAATTGGGAGGTATTTGGCTCGGTGCGCTTGCTGCTGCGGCCTTATTGCATAGCAGCACAGCGGCAGCAGAGTTCCGATTCGATCGCGACACCTTTGCGTTTCAAAACGCCACCGTGCTAAAGTACCACGACGGGATCGCGCTTTTCCGACCGAAGTCGGAAGCGAGTGACCCTGCCAACAGCTATACTCGCCGCTGCTTCGTCATGACCCGCACGGCGATGCAGTTCCGCAAATTTGCCCGGTTCAATCCACACGGCGCCGCGTTGAACGATCAGGAACTGGCACAGCGCATTCGTGCTGTCGCACATCGGAAGCCTTGGCTCGCAGCATTGCCGGAAAATCAGCGAATCGTCTTTCCAGGCTACTCGAATCTGCGCGAGATAAGCAAAGCCCGCACTCAAGTCTTCGAAAACAATATCGGCAGCGGCTTCGTGAGTTATTTTCGGCCGAGCAACATGCGCATGGTCTTCCTGGACAGCAAAGGATATCAGGAAAAAACGCACCAGAACCTCGATGCGGCCCTCGCGCGTGGTGACACGTTCGTGGCTTTTCTTACCACTTATCCAAAAATGAGTATAAACCACGCCGTGCTCGTTTACGGCCGGAAAAAAAGTCGCCCGGGAGACGAAATCGAACACTATTTGGTTTATGATCCAAACCATGCCGAAGCGCCGCGCGAGCTAACATGGTCGGCTCGCGAATGTGCCTTTGCTTATCAGAAAGACATAGACTTCATCGGTGGATTCGTTCGCGTTTACCAGGCTTACGACAAGCCGTTACAGTGAAAACGATGGACCGGTTCTGGATATGATTGCGGCGAATTTGCGTCCAGTGGCACGTTTTTGGCAGCTCGGCGCTTTCATAACTCTCGTCCTTCTACGAAGCAGCGCGGCAGCCTCGGATTTTCGTTTCGATCACGATACCGTCGGCTTTGCCAACGCAACCGTCTTCGAGTATCGCGAAGGTCACCCCTCTTTGCGGCGGCCGAGAGAAAAGGGAGAGCCGAAAAGGTACACTCGCCGCTGTTTTGTCCTATGCCGTACGACGATGCAGTTTCACAAGTTCGCTCGGTTCGATCCGCACGCCACGCCACTGGACGACAACGCGTTGGCCGCTCGCATTCGAACTGTCACCCGCCGGGCGGCTTGGGAAAAGCCATTGCCGATCAATGAGCGCGTGGTCTTCCCGGGCTATCCCAATTTGCGAGCAATGAGCAATGCGCGCCGCGAAGTTCTGCGAAGAAATATCGGCCTTGGCTGGCCGACTTACTTTCGGCTTGGAAACTTCCGGATGCTTTTCGAGCACGACTCTAATTACCACAAGGAGACTCACGCCAATCTCGATGCGGCTCTGGCGCGCGGCGAGTTATTCGTCGGTTTTCTCACAACCTATCCTCGTCTCAGCATCAATCACGCCGTCCTGGTCTATAAACGAAAACCTGCCTCTCAGAACGATGGAATTGAGCGTTATCTCGTTTACGACCCGAATCATCCGGAATCGCCCCGTGAGCTCACCTGGTCGTCCCGCGACCATACTTTCGCATATCAAAAAGATTGGGATTTCATCGGCGGCGTCGTTCATGTTTATCAAATTTACGGCAAGTGGCTGCAGTAACGACGATCTCTAGGGAGATGCCAATGCCGGAGACTCCGTCACCACCGAAGCCGAGTCCACCGACTCCCACGCCGCCTCCTGAACCATTGCCGCCGAATCCGCCGCCAGTTCCGCCTGTGGGAAGATGATGTAACGGTCGACGCCTTCCGCTCCTTCGCCTGTCGTGTTGAGCGAAGC
>QHOR01000077.1:6630-8961 GCA_003219395.1 Verrucomicrobiota bacterium
AAGAAGCGAAGCGCAGGATCCACTCGTGCTGCCCAAGCCGCTTCGCTATGATTGGCACCCTGCGCTTCGATGTATTGAATATCCTTGTGAAGCTTCCAACCTTTGGTCATGAGACGGTTTAGTAACTCCCGCGCTTGTTCCCAACCCGGCTCGGCTGTGCCGGTATCGAGCCAGATTTTTAATGGCGGCATCTGCTCGATAGAATCGACGAGTCCATAGATCGCAAAATCGTCCCACCAGATAGACGGCGACATTACCAACAGCCGGCGGAAGGCATGCGGATATAAAATTCCAATCGCGAGCGTGACCAGACCGCCCAGAGATGAGCCGCCTAATCCGGTAAATTCCGCATCCGGGTTGGTTCGATATTTTCGATCGATGTAAGGTTTGAGTTCGTTGATTAGGAAATGCGCATACTTTGAGGCCAGACCCTTGCTGTGTTTCTTGCGTCTCGCCTTGGCATCGATCACCCCCCGAGTGGGAGCGTATTCGTGAATACGTTGCTCGCCGAGGTTGGCAACTGCGACGATGATGAGCGGTTCGATCACGTTCTCTTTGATCAAGCGTTCGGCGGTTTCATCGACGCTCCATTCCACGCCAGAAAACGACGTCGCCGCATCGAAGACGTTTTGGCCGTCGTGCAAATAGAGCACTGGGTACCGCCGTCGGGAGAGACGACGGTAGCCGCGCGGCAAATAAACCAGAACGTCGCGTCGGTTTCCAAGAATGGCCGACGGAAACCCCGGGTGCCGTTTAATGTTTCCAGTGAGCGTGTGCTTGCGCATCGAAAAACGAGACGCTTCGTCGAAGATCAAATGCAACGCAAGCTCATCAGCTCCGTTGCCTGGGGGCTTCGTCTTTTGGCGAGCTTGCGATTTGGCTTTCCCATAACCAAGATAGACGGCCTGTTTCAATGACCGAACGTTACATCAAATGGCGCACGCCGTGGTTGGGCCGCGAATTTGAAATGCTTGCCTTCGGAAATGGCGGTGGGCTGCCTCTAATTCTATTCCCGACCTCATTCGGACATTATTACCAAAACAAGGACTTCGGCCTGGTCGCCTCGTTGAGCGGCTATATCGATGCGTGCAGAGCCACGATCTACTGCCCGGACGCCATCGATCTGGAAAGTTTTTACAATAAATCGATTCATCCAGCTGATCGGATGCGCACACACAATACCTATGAGAACGTGATCGTGCGCGATGTGTTCGACCTGGCGCGCCGCGAATGTAACTGTCACCGTGTGGCAGTTTGCGGAGCCAGTCTGGGTGCCTACCACGCTGCGAATATTGCTTTTCGTCATCCGGACGCCGTCAGTCATCTCATCAGCTTAAGCGGCTCGTTAGACATCAGTTCATTCTTCGACGGCTATCATGACGACAACATTTATTTCAACAGTCCCTTTGAATATCTGCCAAATACGCCCGACCCGTGGAAGTACAATCACATGGGCATCATTCTCGGGACTGGCGAATGGGATAACACGCGCCACGAATCATGTCGGTTGTCCGAGATTTTGAATTCAAAAGGAGTCAAGCACTGGCTCGATCACGGAAAATGGCGCGGCCACGACTGGAACTATTGGCGCGACATGCTGCCGCAATATTTGTCGGTCTTATGATCGCAACGGCGCTTTCTTCTGTTACGCCGAACTATACCATCTGTCATTGCGAGCGAAGTTTCGCAGGGCGAAACCGCGTAAGAGATTTCTCGACTTCCCGACGGCTTCGCTCGAAATGACAAGAAGCCAATGAAACTTGTGATTGCGGCCACGGGGGCCAGCGGAACGATTTATCTGCAAAGGTTGCTGGCACAAATCGACTGTTCCGCACACGAGGTTCATCTGGTCATGAGCGCATCCGCAAGTGATGTTGCGAAGCAGGAGCTGGATGACTTCAACGTTCCTGCAGATGTTTCGCAGCATTCTGAAAATGACATGAACGTGCCGTTCGTGAGCGGCTCGGCGCATTTTGACGCGATGGTGATTGTCCCCTGTTCGATGGCAACGCTGGGTCGAATCGCTTCGGGTTCCAGCGACAGCGCATTGTTGCGGGCAGCCGACGTTTTTTTGAAAGAGCGGCGGAAATTAATCGTTGTTCCCAGGGAGACACCGTGGAACTTGATTCACGCACGCAACGTGGTGACACTGCTCGAAACCGGCGCGATCGTGATGCCGGCAATTCCCTCCTTCTACAGCCGTCCCGATTCCGTGGCCGCGATCGTGGACACCGTAGTTTGGCGCATTCTTGACCAAATTGGGCTGCCGAATCGCCGTACCTATCGTTGGGGTGAGGAGAGCGCGTCGGCAAAACGCAAGAAACATTGAAA
>QHOR01000113.1 GCA_003219395.1 Verrucomicrobiota bacterium
AGTTCGCGCTCATAAACGTCTGCAATAGCCTGCATCGTTTCCGCGAAACGCCCGGTTTGTTCTCCCACCGCCATCATATCCGTGAACAATTCCGGGAACAACTTTTGCTCCTGCAGAGCCGCCGAGAGAGTCGCGCCATCGATGACCGCTTTGCGCACGTCGCCGAGCTTTAGTTCGAGGAATCGATTCCCCGCAATTTCCGTTACCAGATCGAGCGCACGAAGCAGGGGTATTCCATTTTCCATCAAGGTTCCGAGTGTGCGCGAGAATTGCGCGTAGTAGCGGTGTCGAATGACCCGCCCGTACCCAGGAATCATCAGCCGAAAACGATCCCATCCAATCCGCCCTTCGTCGGTGCGAACCAGTGCACGGAAACCGATCACTGCGCTGATTGCCGCCAGCAGAGCGACCCACCAATATCCTGTGATCGCATGGTGAATTTGCAGCAGAATCCGCGTGGGCAATGGAAGCGCTCCGCCGGTTTGTGCCATGAATCCGGTCAACTGCGGGACCATGAACGTTATGAAGACCGTAACCAGAGCGGCGCCGGCGAGCGCAAGAAAGGCCGGATAGATCAACGCCTGCTGCACGCGATCTCGCAGTTCTTTCGCCTGCGTCAGATGTTTTACCAGCCTTAGGAGAATCTGCGGCAGCGCTCCGCTCGCCTCACCGGCAGCCACCAAGTTTACGTAGAGCGGCGGGAAAATTCGAGGCGACTCGCTTAAGGCTTGCGAGAAACTTCGGCCATCGACCAGCGCCTGGTGCAGCGCATGCGTCATTTGTTGCACGCGCGGCTGCTTCAAACGTTTTTCCAGAATTGACAGCCCTTCGTCGAGCGTCATGCCTGCTTGGAGCAAATGAGCGAGCTGCTCGGTGAAAACGAGCAACTGGCCGTGCGGGATTTTCAGATTTTGGGCGGGCGACGCGGCTCGTGCGCCATCGCGCGGGGCGGTTTTGGGCTCGGGCCCCATCAGATCGATCCGCACCGGAATACACTTTTGCGATTCGATTTGCCGGATGGCGACTGCTCGGTCGGCGCAGTCAAGCACGCCCTCAACCAGGCTGCCCTGCGCGTCGCGAGCACGATATGCAAATTGTGGCATCGGCGTGGAAAATTAGTCGGAAAGCGGAGATCGCAAACTAGAATCTGATTTCGCCAAAGAATCGTTAAAACGTGCAAACCTGAAGAGACTATTTCAAAGGACATCGCGTTTTGACAGCAACGATCGAGTCACGTTGCTTTGTCGTAATTACTGTGAACGCGAGAAAATTTTACTTGCCATGCCGCTTGATCCTGCTAAGAGCGGCGAACATGAAGTGTGCAGCCGTGTCCGTATTCGTCTCCATTGCATTTGTATCGCAAACATTTGCGGTTTTGCGACCGCTGTTCCCGGTAAAGCCGGCGCCGCCGTTTGGCGCGGAAGTAATTAGCATTGGAGGCGATTCGATTCGAGATTTAGCGGGACAAGCTCCCGTTACAGCGCGGAGATAACCTATATCTGCTCGCGAGACGCGGCTCTTTTGTAATTTGCGACTGATAGGATGCGCAAGTTACAGGCCAGGCTGCGACAATGAGAGCGCTACGCGATTGCCGCCTGTACGGCATCATTGATCTGGGCTACATCACGCGAGTTGGGGATTGCGTTCGTATCGCCGAACAAATGATCACTGGTGGCGTCGATCTGATTCAGCTTCGCGGAAAAGGAAAACCGATCGACGAACTGATCAATCTCGCGTCTGACATCCACGAAATTACGGTCCCATCCAGCACACCACTGATTGTGAATGATCATGCCGAAATCGCTGCGCGAGTTCCCGTGGAAGGTGTGCACGTGGGACAGGAGGACGATTCAGTTCTTGTGGTGCGCCAAAAGGCTGGAAGAGATTTGATGGTCGGTAAATCGACACACAATGTGACCCAGGCGCGCGCGGCGCGGGACGAAGGCGCTGATTATATCGGATTTGGTCCGATCTTCACAACGCCGACGAAACCGGATTACATGCCTTTTGGGTTAAGCGATATCGGGCAGGTTCATCTAGGCGTCGGTATTCCGATCTTCTGTATTGGCGGGATCAACATCGACAACCTTCAGCAGGTGATCGATGCCGGGGCGAAGCGCGTCGTTATGGTTTCCGCTTTACTCAAGGCGCACAGTCTTGTTGATTACGCGCGCTGTGCAACAGATATGCTCGCGTAGTCGCCGACGAATGATTATTTAGTTCGTCATTCGACATTCGACATCTTAATCATGTCTGTCCTCGTTGTTGGCTCGATTGCAATCGACACAGTTAAAACCCCGGTAGAGGAACATTCCGAATTGTTAGGCGGATCCGCCTCTTATGCTGCATTGGGCGCAAGTTTCTTTTCGCCAGTTCGGTTAGTCGGAATCGTAGGCAATGACTTTCCCGAATCTGAATTTCAGTTTTGGAAATCACGCAAGATCGACAGCGAAGGTGTGCAGCGGGCGAGCGGAAAAACGTTCCGCTGGTCCGGCGAATACTCCTGGGACTTGAATACGCGCGAAACGCGCTCGATTGCGCTCAACGTCTTCGAAGATTTCAAACCGATGTTGCCGGAGTCGTATCGTGAAACTGATTTCGTCTTGCTGGCCAACATTGCGCCGTCGTTGCAGGCCCATGTTCTCGACCAAATGAAGCGCCCACGTTTTGTCGTCGCTGACACAATGGATCTTTGGATCGAGACAGCGCGAGGCGACCTCGATGCGCTGCTTCGGCGCGTGAATCTTCTTATCTTAAACGACAGCGAAGCACGCGAGATCACCAAGCAGACGAGTCTTATCAAGGCGGGACGTAGCATTCGAAAAATGGGTCCAGATTACGTCGCCATAAAGAAAGGTGAGCACGGCGCGCTACTTTTTGGCGAAGGCGATCAATTTTTCAGCTGCGGCGCCTATCCTCTTGAAGACATTCACGATCCCACCGGGGCGGGAGACACATTTGCAGGCGGAATGGCGGGCTATCTCGCGGGCACGGTGAAAAAAGTGCACTTTGACGATCTACGAAGAGCGATGATTTATGGCAGTGTTCTGGCCAGCTTTTGCGTGGAAGCGTTCAGTCTGGAGCGTTTGCGCACACTTTCGATGGAAGAAATTGCGAAGCGCTACGAGACATTCAACCTCATGAGCCAGTTCGAGGTGTCGTTGTGAAAACGAGGCCGGAAGTGGATTATCGCGCGTTACTGCTTTGCACCTCGATGCTTACGACCTTCTGCATCATCGCCGTACTAATTTGTTACTTTTGGATTGATCGCCCGGTGGCATTCTTTGTCTATCAACACCGTATCAACAGCTTCCCGCTTTTTCGATGGCTTACTTATCCACCGCCGGAGGTGCAGAATTGGTCGGCCTTTGTTTTGACGGTCTTAATGGTTCGAAGAGCGTGGGGGCCGTTTATGCGTTGGCAGAAAACGCTTTTTGTCGCGTGCCTCAGTCTGATTGTCGCCGATGATTTTCGCATTTCGTTAGGGGACGTTTTCGGCCGCTATTGGCCGAACACATGGACTCACGATAATCCATCTCTGATCGGCACCGGCACGTATGGCTTCCACCTGTTTCAGCGCGGTGATGACGTAGGCAGTTTCCCGTCCGGTCACGCTGCGAGAATCCTGGCCTTTGCTGCCGTGTGGTGGATCGCGATGCCCCGCAGTCGAGTCGTCCAAATCGTAGTTATCGTTCTGTCAGCTCCCATGCTCGTGAGTCTTGTCGCGATGAACTATCATTTCGTCGGTGACGTGATTGCCGGCAGCGTGTTGGGCGGGATTCTGGCGATGTATGCGGCGCACCTGGCGCGGCTGCAAGCGACTTAATGGTGGTGCGGGCTATGGCTTCTAGTTGCAGGTTAGCAGCCAGACGGCTGCCTCAATTGCGCTACAAAATCGTACTGCTTGCTTTTGGAATTATTTGCGCTGCGCAGGTTGAGGTTGGTGCACGCGAGTATAACGATTGGATTGTCCTGGATAATTGCCGGCTTATTTCAAATCCGGCGAATGATGGTGACAGTTTTCACGCGCGCGCAGGTGCCAGGGAATACATTTTTCGCCTCTACATGGTTGATACGCCTGAAACCGACGAAATGACTCCTCGTCGGCTCGTTGAACAGGCAAAATACTTTTCGATCACAGTGCCGCAAGCAATCGAAGTAGGGCTGGCAGCCAAGGAATTCACGCGCGCGAAATTGTCCGAGCCGTTCACGGTGTTTACGCGAATGTCAGATGCCATGGGCCAGAGCAGACTCGAACGGTTTTACGCGTTCGTGCAGACGAAAGAAGGCGATCTGGGCGAGCAGTTAGTTCGAAATGGCCTTGCACGAAACTATGGATTCAAAGCCGTGCCCCCGGGATTACGAAGTTCGCGACTAGAAACAGAAAAGCTTCAGCAATTCGAAGATGAAGCGAAGCAGGAGAAGATTGGAGGCTGGGGCCTTGATGCCGGACGATTAAACGTCCACGCTCAAAGGCCGCCGCCATTTAGGACTTTCGTAGCAGAAACGACAGGGCCACACGCCACACCTCGGGCGAATACGTTCTCCAGGCTTTCCTCAACACCGCCGTTGAGCCGTTCGGCCGCCACTGTGCCAACTGGATCTAAGCAGTCGCATGCAAAGGAGAAAATCGCGCTCGGCAGAATCGACATCAATACCGCGACGGAAAAGGAATTGAAAATGATTCCTGGCGTCG
>QHOR01000114.1 GCA_003219395.1 Verrucomicrobiota bacterium
CCTGCGTAACGGGTGGCTTTGCCAATGACACCAATCATCGTGGCCATTCGCGCACCGCTGTTGTCCGCCACATCCAGTCTGGATCGAATCTGTACCATAAAGTCGGTAGTTACTTTTGAATGACCTCCACCAGACGCCACCGTTTCAGCTTGCTAACTGGCCGAGTCTCCATGATGCGGACTGTGTCCCCCGTTTTCGCCTGGTTCTGCTCGTCATGCGCGTAAAATTTTTTCATCTGCTTGACGATCTTGCCGAACTTCGCATGTGGCACGCGGGTTACCGTCCGCACCACGATTGTTTTGTTCATGCTGCTGGAAACCACTTCGCCGGTGCGGGTCTTACGAGAGCCACGGTTGCCGGGCGCGGGAGCAGATTTCTCTTGATGTTCGTCAGCCATGATTATTTCGCCTCAGTTTGTTTCTCGCGCTGCGATAGCTCCGTTTCAATGCGAGCAATATCCCGCCGCAACAGGCGTAACCTGCTTGGCTGTTCCAGCTGGCCGCTCTGCTGCTGCAGACGCAGGTGAAGTCTTTCTTGCCGTAAGTCGCGTCTCTTTGTCAGCAACTCATCGCTGCTCAGCTCGGTAATTTCCTTCATTTTCATGATATCTAAGCGGCCCGTACGTGATGGCGTGTGAGAAATTTGGTACGCACGGGCAATTTGTCCGCCGCCAATCGCAAAGACTCGCGAGCCACCGATTCCGGCACGCCGTCTAGTTCGAACAAAATATTACCAGGTCGCACCGTGGCGACCCAATACTCAGGCTGCCCTTTGCCCTTGCCCATACGCGTTTCCGGTGGCCGCGAAGTTACCGATTTGTCCGGGAAAATGCGAATCCACAGTTTACCCTTACGCTTCATGTTACGAGTGAGCGCCACACGTGCGGCTTCCAATTGCGTGTTGGTAATCCACGCGCGTTCGAGTGTCTGCAATCCAAACTCGCCAAAATCGATCCTGAGATTACGCGAAGCGGTTCCCTTGCGGCTGCCCCGCTGGGACTTTCGATACTTCACGCGTTTTGGCATCAAAGGCATAAAAATTTCTCCTTAGACTCCAGCTGGTTCTGGTGCCGGAGCTGGCGGCGGTGGGGGCGGAGAAGCAGGCTGAGCTGCTGGCTCCTCCTTCTTACAAATCCAACATTTCACTCCGATTTTCCCGTAGACAGTATTGGCTTCCGCGAAGCCGTAATCGACCGCCGTTCGCAGCGTGTGCAGAGGAACTTTGCCTTCCCGGTACCACTCCGAACGCGAAATCTCCGCGCCATTAAGCCGGCCGGAACAACGGAGCCGAATTCCTTCCGCGCCGAAATCCATTGCTGTCTGAACGGCCTTCTTCATTGCGCGACGATAAGCAATCCGCCGCTCGATCTGTAGCGCCACATTTTCCGCCACCAGCTGCGCGTCGAGTTCCGGCGTCTTGATCTCCTGAATATCGATCTTGACCTGCTTGCCCTGCGCCATCTTAGAAATCTCTTCCGTCATTTTCTCGATCTCGGCCCCTTTGCGTCCGATCACGATTCCCGGTCGCGCAGTAAAAATGGTTACCCGGATGCTGTTCCACGCCCGCTCGATAACAATTTTCGACACAGCGGCGTATTGCAGCTTTTTCTTCACATAATTCCGAATCTGTAGATCGGAATGCAGAAATGCAGGCAGCTCCTGGGGCGAAGCATACCAGCGCGAACGCCAGTCGCGGTTCACGCCAAGGCGAAAGCCAATCGGATTTACTTTTTGTCCCATAACTTTAGTATAACAAAACTACTTGGTCGATTTCTTGACCGCTTTTTTCGCTCGGGGCTTTTTCTCAGTTTTCGATTTTTCCGTCGCGTCGCCAGTTGCGGTTTCTTTCTTCTTTTCGGTTCTTCGTTCCGCTTTCTGTTTCGCCTTTCTGGTCTCGCGCGTCTCAATCTTAATCTCGTCCGTGAGTACGATTCGAATATGACTGGTCCGCTTCAAAATGCGGCTGGCGCTGCCGCGGGCACGCGCCATGATCCGTTTAAATGTCGGGCCCTCGCCTACAACCGCTTCCTTTACGACCAATCCGTCCGGCTTAAGGTTAGCGTTGTTCTCCGCATTGGCGATCGCACTTTTCAGTGTCTTGTTAATCAGAAACGCCGCTTTTTTAGGTGTAAAAGCAAGCAGATCGAGCGCCGCCGATACGGGCAGACCCTGGATCTCGCGGGTGACTTCGCGCGCCTTAAACGGCGAAATCCGCGCATACTTGTATATCGATCTGACTTCCATTTTTTCGTTGAAACGTGGAAGGGCTAAAACGTCAAAGCGGCTTTCGGTTTTGTCCGCTTCAACCCTTCAATGTTCTTCACCTCACACTCACATTCGCTTGCGCATCCACCTGGACGCGATCCCCTACTTTTATTGTGTCCTTCTTTGAATCCATTTCCTGAATGATCGCGCCGCAAATCCGTTGTCGCACATCGATCACTCGCAGGGTCGCGATCCTTTTATCCCCCCGCATTACCCGCATTGGCATCCCAACCTTGACGCCTTGTTTTTCGCCGACGTTACCAACTACAAATGACCACTCATCCTTCACGCTAATCACGTTCCCGTCCATCAAACTGGGTTGTGGCACATCCGGCGCATTCGCGGATTTTGTGACCAGCTTGTCGATGCTGCGCAGCTGAGTCTCCACGTCCATTCGCGCTTTTGCGTCCGGATTTTGCGATGTCTTCAAGTAACACAACACCGCTTCATCCAGGCGCAGCATTTGATCGCGATACTCGTCCCGCTCCTTCTGAGCAAGTTGAAGATCACTTACTGCCGCCAGTAATCGCTGCTCCAGCTTTGCACGGTCTCTGTTCGCGGACGTCAACCCCAGCGCCTCCATCTCTAACTGCAGATCGGAGTACTTGCGGCGAAACAGTTCCGCCTCCGCATTGGACTCCGCCAGGCTGCTGGTCAACGCCTTCAGTGACTCCTGGACAATCGCTAATTGCCTCTGCAAATCTTCATTTTGCTGAAGCAAACCCGCCGCAGTCACCTCTGAAGACAGCCGCGTCGGTTGCGAACTCGCCGATCCTGCATGCGACAGGCCCGCCGCCGCGGTGTCACTCGCTTCCGCGTTTTCAGTTTTGGATTCTGACAAAGAACTATTTCCCTCTGCCGCCAGCCCTTGGGCCAGCGTAAAGCACCCCACTACCAAAAAACTCGTTACCCGATAATTGATTGTTGATAGGTTCACCGTCGCTACACGCACAGGTTCATTTCTATCAACTATCAACAAGTAACTAAAAACTATTTCGTCACCTTCGCCGTGTGCGAACCGTGTTTCTTAAACACGCGCGTGGGCGAAAATTCGCCCAGCTTATGACCGACCATGTTCTCGGTGACGAAAACGGAAATAAACGTCTTCCCATTGTGCACCAAAAACGTGTGGCCGACAAAATCCGGCGTCACCATCGAGCGTCGCGACCACGTTTTGATCGGTTTCTTGACGCCCGAGCTGTTCAACTTGTCGATCTTCTCCAGAAGATACAACTCGACGAAGGGTCCTTTCTTTAACGATCTAGCCATAATTTTCAAGTGATTTGTGAGAAGTGAATAGTGAGACTAAAACTCACTTCTCACCTCTCAATCGTCACATCTCACGCTTTCTTCTTCCCTCTTCTCCTTTCCGAAATAAATCGATCGCTCGGCTTATGTTTACTCCGCGTCTTAAATCCTTTGGCCAGTTGGCCCCAGGGACTGACCGGATGGTGCCGTCCGCCGCCGCCTTTTGATTTACCCTGACCACCACCCATTGGATGATCGATCGGATTCATCACCATGCCGCGCACGTGTGGACGGCGTCCTCGCCAACGAGTGCGCCCCGCTTTACCGCTGGATACGTTCATGTGATCGACATTTCCTACCTGTCCAATTGTGGCGAAACAGTTTTCGTGAATGCGCCGAATTTCGCCTGAGGGCATTTTAACCAGCGCGTAACCACCTTCGATATTTGTTAAAGTTGCCTGTTGCCCGGCGCTCCGCGCAACCTGTCCCCCGCGGCCCGGACTCAATTCGATGTTGTGAATGTTGGTGCCCAACGGAATTGCGCGCAGTGGCAAAGCATTTCCGAGATCGGGTGCGACGTTGTCTCCTGCGGCGACTGTCGATCCCGCCCGGAGACCGTTTGGCGCAAGAATGTAACTTAGCTCCCCATCCGCATACTTAATGAGAGCGATGCGCGCAGAGCGATTTGGATCGTACTCGATCCCAACCACCTCTGCCGACACGCCGCGTTTGCGTCGTTTGAAATCAACCCTGCGATACTTCTGTTTGTGCCCGCCGCCAATATGCCGCGACGTAAGCCGACCATAGCTGTTGCGACCGCCGGTTTTCTTCTTCGGCTCAACAAGCCGTTTCTCAGGCCGCCACTTTGTGATTTCATCGAAAGCAGGCAACGACTTGAAACGCAGCGTCGGTGTTAATGGACGAAATTCTTTCAGTGCCATAACTAGATAAGATCGATCTTTTCGCCTTCCTTTAATGTGACGATAGCCTTTTTCCACCGCGGACGGCGTCCCACGGGTCCGCGGACTCGTTTCTCCTTGCCCGCGTAATTACAAGTGTTCACATTGACGACCTTCTTTTGAAACAGGCGTTCGACCGCGTTCTTGATTTGAATTTTATTAGCGCGCGGACTGACGCGAAAAACGTACTTATTCTGTTTCTCGCTCATCAACGTTGACTTTTCGGTCAACGACGCAGTTTGAATAATCTCGTGCGGCTCGTTCATCACATTATTCCGTGGATGCGCTAGTTCGAGGCGAGCGAGTCCGTTCCGCTAATCTTTCCAGAGCTTTCGGAACTGCTCCGTGTTTACATCCGAAGCGGTGGCCAGCGTCACCGGTTTGACATTCCGTCCTGACTTCAACGTGTTTTGATCGAAAGCGTCCGAGACCAACAAGACTTTCCGAGCGTCTGTTTGTTTTTTTAGCAGGGTGACAAAAGACTTCGTTTTCACCTCTGGCACAACGAACTTATCGATCGTCAGAATGTCACCTCCTTGGATTCGCTCGCTCAGCGCTTTTCGAAAGGCGAGACGCCGCACCGATTTGGAGATCTTTTTGGAATAATCTCGCGGCTTGGGGCCAAAAACGACGCCGCCGCCTCGCCAGATCGGCGATGATTTGTAACCTGCCCGCGCGCGGCCGGTCCCTTTTTGTCGCCACGGTTTTGCACCTGAAAGATCCACCTCTGCCTTGGTTTTAGTATTCGCCGAACCGGAGCGACGCGCCGCTCGCATGGCGACGATCGTATCGTGAACAGCCTGGGTGCCGTGTCCGTCTTCGATCAACTCGATCCCGGCTTCTTTGGCAGCGGCTTTGGTTAGAA
>QHOR01000115.1:0-5658 GCA_003219395.1 Verrucomicrobiota bacterium
ACATCCCGCCACGCCAAATCGATTGCTCGAAATGGATCACTTTAAGGCCAAGGTAGATGCTGGCGCCGACTACATCGTCACTCAGCTGTTTTTCGACAATCGCGACTTCCTGGATTTCCGCGAACGCTGTGCGCTCGCTGACATCAATATCCCGATCGTAGCCGGCATCATGCCGATTACCTCTATTAGCGGCTTTAAGCGCATCGCGGAGCTGGCAGGCGGCGCGCGATTCCCCGCCCGTCTTCTGCGCGCTTTACAGCGGTGCCAAGACGATGCTGAGATGGTCAGGCGCGTTGGTCTGCATTTCGCGATAGAACAATGTCACGACCTTCTAGACAACGATGTCGCAGGGATTCACTTCTACACACTTAACCGTTCTGACGCCACCCGGATGATCTTTGACAGCCTCGGTATTCCGCGCCGAAAACCAGAGATTTCGACTGTGTAGTTTTGATAATACGGATTACCAAGGTGGATAATAGAGCGGAGTAGATTTGCGCTAAGTCAGTGACGCGAGCAGAATTTGCGGATGTCGAAGGTCGGCCGCGCGATTTGCTGGCAAGGTGGAACTCTGGTTATTGTAGTTGTACTGGCAATTACGCTTTCGCGGTTCCTTCCGATCGTCAGTTTTGTCGAAACATCACAGCAGCGTGTTATGAGCTGGGGGGCCTGGGGAGCTGTGTGCTACCCGCTGCTCTTCGCTGCCTGTAACATTCTGCTCCTGCCCGGTGGCATTCTCGCTGTCGGCGGAGGTTTCTTTTATGGATTGTGGTGGGGCTTTTTAATCGTACTGGTGGGTAACCTGATTGCTACCGCAATTTCCTTTTCGCTCAGCCGCTGGATCGCCAGACGATGGTTTCAGCAGAAACTTTCACATAATGCGATGCCCTGGCGCCTGCGGTGGAACGCGAGAGCTGGAAAATTATTCTCCTGAGTCAGCTGCATCCGCTTTTTCCGACGAGCCTGCTGAATTATTTCTATGGCATTACGCGGATCCCGTTCGGCAGTTATATGCTGTGGGCATCGATCGGGCGGGCGCCTGGCCTTTTTTTGTATGTTTATGTCGGCACGTTAGGTCAGTTTGCAGTGCGTATCATGCGTGGGAAAACTTACCCGCGTATGATTGAGTATTGGATATGGGGAGGTGCCTTCGTGACGACCGCGTTGCTTTTAATGGTGCTCGGCCGAATGGCATACGCTGCAATACACACCTCGCAAAATCCGGCGGGCCACCAGAGACCTGAAATCGTAGCCTGCAAATAATCAATAACGTCCTTATTCCTAACATGTTGAGAGGACATGATGTTCGGATACCCACAGAATATGACGTGCTGATTGTGGGCAGCGGCCATGCCGGAATCGAGGCCGCACTAGCTGCCGCTCGAATCGGATGCCGAACTCTGATGTTGACGCAAAATTTAGACACCATCGGGCAGATGTCCTGCAATCCAGCAATTGGTGGCCTAGCCAAGGGTCACATTGTTCGTGAGATAGACGCCCTCGGGGGCGCGATGGGATCGAATGCCGATGCTACAGGAATTCAGTTTCGGATGCTGAATCGGGCAAAAGGGCCGTCGGTCCGCGCACCCAGAGTGCAGTGCGACAAAAAGGCCTATCAGTTTCGCATGAAGGCCATTTTGGAGTCGGCAAAAAATCTGGACGTTAAACAAGGCACAGTTTGCCGCATCGTTGTGCAGCGTGGAAAGGTCGTTGGGGTGGACACTGATTTCGGGATAACGATCGCCGCCCGAAGTGTTGTTATCACTTCAGGGACATTTTTACGGGGCCTTCTTCACGTGGGCGACGCGACAAAGCCTGGAGGTCGAATGGGCGATAGCAGTTCGGGTCTCAGTGGGAACCTTCAACAATTGGGGTTCCAAGTTGGCCGGTTCAAGACAGGCACACCGTGTCGCATCAACGCGCGGTCGGTTGATTTTTCCCAGTGCGCGATTCAACCCGGCGAGGAACCCCCGCCGATGTTTTCCTTTTTTGAAAAACAAGCTGACGATGATCGCTGGGAAATCTTTACGCTCAACAAGGTTCGCGACGGAAAGTTCCACGTGGAACAACTCCCTTGCTGGATAACTCACACTACCAAAAGCACGCACGACATCATTCTGGCCAATCTTGACCGCTCACCGCTCTATGCGGGCCAGATCGAGGGGACTGGACCGCGGTATTGCCCATCAATCGAGGACAAGGTTGTCAAGTTCTCTAATAAGGCGACGCATCAACTCTTTCTTGAGCCGGAAGGCCGCCACACCAAAGAATATTACGTAAACGGCGTTTCCACCAGCTTACCATACGATGTGCAACTTGATTTTTTACATTCCATCCCGGGTTTACAACGAGCTGAGATGATGCGGCCGGGATACGCGGTAGAGTACGATTATTTTCCGCCAACCCAGCTTTACCCGACCCTCGAAACGAAGCTAATCGACGGATTGTACTTCGCGGGCCAGGTGAATGGGACTTCCGGGTACGAAGAAGCAGCAGCTCAAGGCTTGATCGCGGGGGCCAACGCCGCGTTGAAGGTTCGAGGCCGCACACCACTGGTGCTCACACGAAGCGAAGCATACATAGGGGTTCTTATCGACGATCTCGTCACTAAAGGGACCGAGGAGCCATATCGTATGTTTACTAGCCGGGCCGAGCAGCGCTTATTTCTGCGACACGATAATGCTGACCAGCGCCTCACGCTCCGTGCGTTTGACGCAGCACTCGTGAGCGATGAGCGGCGGGCTTACCACCACGAAAAAATGCGTCTTTTGGATCATGCGCGATCACTTGCGTCGCACACAAAGCTCGATGGGCTCGCGCTCTGTCAATTGTTTAAGAGACCCGAATTTCATGCAAAAGATCTGCCACCGGCACTCCTTTCCGCCCTGCCGTTAGCAATCTGGGAGCTAATCGAGACTGATTTCAAATACGAGGGCTATGCAGCTCGGCAATCAGAACAAAATCGTCAACTTGAGCGCAGGCAGAGCCAGGCGATTCCAAATTGGCTGATCTACGACGACATCCCCGGACTGCGCTCTGAAACGCGACAGAAACTAGCGAGCAGCAAACCAAATTCGCTGGGACAGGCTGCCAGAATAAGCGGAATTACGCCAGCTGATATCTCCATAATATCGATTTGGATTTCTAAGAATCACTTATCTAGTCGTACGCCCATGGAAGCAACCACAAATCCCGAGTAAGCCCGATGCTCACGCTGGCCCTCGTAGTGACCGGGAGCTATCTCTTAGGATCAATTCCGTTCGGCTATCTCGCGGGTCGAATCGCGGGAATTGACATTAGAAAGTTCGGTAGCGGCAATGTCGGAGCCACTAACGTTACCCGCACATTAGGAAAGGCTTACGGATATCCTGTATTTATGGCCGATTTCTTGAAGGGCTTCGGTGCGGTGAAGGCGTCGCTGCTGATCGCCGCGAGAGCAGAGCCGGTATGGAGCTCACAAGAGGTGTTTGGAATCGTCGCCGCGATATGTGCTGTACTAGGGCACTCTTTCCCCGTCTGGCTACACTTCAAAGGCGGCAAAGGCGTTGCGACTTCAGCGGGATCGCTGTTCGCCTTGGCTCCGGTCGCGGCATCGTTCGGTGCGGCGGTTTGGATAGTAACCTTTGCTGTAACGCGCTATGTTTCCGTCGCTTCCGTCGCCGCTACTGCCAGCCTGCCCGTGATCGTTCTGATTACTACCTGGCTTCGACAAACTGCCGGAAAATCACTATTTTACTCCTCGGTTTGTCTCGCGGCAGTCGTGATTTGGCGCCATCGTTCGAATCTTTCGCGGCTCGTGCGTGGTACCGAGCCGCGCTTTATTCGAAAGTGAAAATCGGCAAAATAGCAATTCTTGGCGCGGGCAGTTGGGGAACGGCTTTGGCCTGGTTATGGACCAAAGATGGGCGTGAAGTTTGGCTTTGGGGTCACAATCCCGATCGCATGGCGCGCATCCGAGAGACGTGTGAGAACAGCGACTATCTCCCAAGGCTGACATTGCCTCGATCACTGCGTGTCACCTCCGACCTGAGTGACTGCGCCGCCGCGGATCTGGTCATCTTTGCGACCCCATCGACTGCCTTACGGAAAGTTGGCGTTCAGCTGCAACAAGCTATAGGCAATCTTCCGCCAGTCGTCCTGAGTTGCGTGAAAGGCATCGAGCACGGCACTGGCATGCGGATGAGTCAGATCCTAACGGAACTTTTTCCGAGCCAGAAGATCGCCGTATTATCCGGACCGAACCTGGCAGTAGAGGTCGTGCAAAACCTACCCGCTGCGACCGTGATTGGTTGCTACGATGCGGAGTGTGCGACCAGTCTTCAGGCCATTCTGGGCAGCCAACGTTTTCGTGTTTATACAAGCCAGGAAGTCACCTCGATCGAATTGGGCGGCGCGTTAAAAAATGTGTTCGCTGTGGCGGCTGGAATCAGTGACGGCCTTGGATTGGGTAACAATTCGAAAGCGGCGTTAGTCACGCGATCGCTAGCGGAGCTGGTGCGGCTCGGTGTTGCGATGGGAGGAAGTGCGCAAGCTTTCTATGGGTTGAGCGGCGCGGGCGACCTGATTGTGACTTGTTACAGCGATCAGAGCCGTAATCACACTGTCGGTACGCGCCTTGGGCGCGGTGAATCAGTTATGCAGATCACTCAGTCCATGAAGATGGTGGCCGAAGGCATTCCCACTGCCCGGAGCGCTTTTGAGTGCGCGCGACGGTTGAAGGTCGACACTCCGATCATCGACCAGGTGTATTCGGTGCTGTACGAGCAAAAAAAACCGACTGTTGCCTTGGAAGAAGTACTCAATCGCGACCAAAAAGCAGAACAGCTCTAGACGCGCGGATGAAATCGCAGAGCACGACGATCGCATCGCGGCATTCAGAATTACAAACCTGCGGTCTGATATCGTTCGGAAAATTCCGCAATCACGGCTGGGTATAATTCGCGTTCGGCAACTTGGATGCGCGCGTGCAGGGTTTCAGGTGTGTCTCCGGACAGGATGGGCACTTCACGCTGAGCGATGATCTGACCGTGATCGACTTTGTCGTCCACATAGTGAACACTGCAACCAGTTACCTTCTCTCCGGCGGCAAGGGCTTGTTTCCACGCTTCCAGGCCTGGAAATTTTGGCAGAAGCGATGGGTGGATGTTGATAATACGTCTTCGGAAGGCTTTGAGCATCGGTGCATGTAACACGCGCATAAAACCGGCGAGCACAACAAGATCAACACCGCTCTCGCGTAACATGTTCACCAACTCGGCTTCCGAGTCCGGCTCTAACCGCGTACGAAATTGGCCAGCAGGCAAATATGCGTTAGCAACGAAAAACTTCCGCGCCACGGCGAGGATTGGCGCGTCCAGGACGTCCGAGATTACAACACGTGCTTCCGCTGCCAAGTCGCCTGAGCCGATTCGCTCGAGGATCGCCTGGCAATTGCTTCCTTTTCCTGACCCAAGAATTCCGATTGGCAGCCGTTTCACTTCTCTTGCGACGTTAACGATACATGGACAGGGATCGGGGCAAACCCGTCATCAGATTTAACACCTGCTCTTGTATATTTGTTCGAGCAAACCCGAAGTGGAATAGCCGGCCTCAAATGGGATAAAGCGAATCTCTGCATCAATGTTGTTCAAAACTGCACGTTCCTCTTCGTTGAGCGTT
>QHOR01000115.1:5736-8175 GCA_003219395.1 Verrucomicrobiota bacterium
TGCGTCGCTCGTAGTTCGGGAAAGATCGTGACGAGATCGACGCATTGTAGAGCGGCAAGGATTTCTGCGCGATCGTTCTCGGCAACAATCGGACGCCCTTTTCCTTTCAATTCGCGAACTGAGCGATCACTATTCAAGCCGACCGCCAACAAATCGCCAAGAGCGCGTGCTTCTTCCAAGTAGCGAACGTGCCCAACGTGCAGCAAATCAAAACAGCCATTTGTCGCAACCAGTTTTTTGCCGGCAGCACGTAACTGCTTGCTGCGTTCCGAGAGCTCTTCCAGGCCGACGACCTTTGCATTCATGTCTCTTTTCAAAATAAACGAGAACTATCGCCAAACGCGGCGAAAAAGCGTGGAAAAACTCCAAATTAGTTCGAGACGGGATCTGTGAGGTTTAGCGGTAAAAACTGTAATTGCCTTTTGTCGATTTGCGCCAACTTGTAGAAAATGAAGGAGAGAAACACCTTCCACATTTCCAGGAAACCGGTCGTCCCCGTCGCCGAAGATGAGCAGTCAAACGCTTTGAGCAGCGACTTGAAACCGCGGCGCTTTGATAGTTCACCCCATCTTATTGCCATCGCGCGCGACCCTTCGACCATGTTCGCATATTGGAATATTGACTGGCCATCAATTTTTAAAAACGCCGCACCTGTCGATCGACAGGTGCATCTCCGAGTTCACTGTGCAGATGGTTTGGAAGAGAAAGAAGCGGCTGTCGAACCGATGGCGGGAATGCATTACGTTACATTGTCGCAACGGCATCGTGCTTGTCGCATTGAGATCGGATATTACCAGCCAGCTGACATTTGGAATTCAGTGGTGATGTCGAACGAGGTAAGGATGCCGCCTGCCGAGCCCTCCGAAGTTGAGCACGTGGATATTGCCACGATTCCATTTCACCTCCGTTTTCAACAGCTCGTCGATTTATTTGCCGCCCCGAATGATGATGCAGTGGCCACCGTCATTTCGCGATTTCAAACGCGCGCAGTCAGCAGTGGGAAGCACCAAACGTTATCATCCGAAGAGCGCAAAATTCTCCAGGAGACCGGCATTGCGGTATCGGAGCTCGCCGAGGCACGCCACGCTTTTGATCAAATCGATCGGGAAAAAGTAAAAAGACGTGGTGAAGCGCTTCTCGGCGCGAGCCCAACCAGTCCGTCGCGCGGTTTCAGCGGGATCTCTGCTGGATCTTGAGGCGCGTTACTTCTTCAAATGGGCGCGGTATCTTTACCGCGTCAGCTGAATACCTTTGGGCATTTCTGGGGGCGGCGCGTTGATGCAGCTGTGGTGTTTACCATAGCTGAAATAGAAGACGAGTCCGATCACAAGCCAAACAAGCAGCCGCATCCAATTCGTCCAGCCGAGACCGTAAATCATCGCGCCGCAAACGATAATGCCGAGCGTGGAAACAATCGGGACAGCCGGTACGCGAAACCCCCGTTCCAAATCGGGACGCGAGGCGCGCATGATCCAAACTCCTGCACAAACGAGAATGAATGCGAACAGCGTCCCAATGCTGGTCATCTCGCCGACGATGTCCTCGGGGATGAATGCCGCGAAAATTCCAGTAAATAAGAAGAAGAGGATATTGGATTTGTATGGCGTTCTAAATTTTGGATGCACGTCGGAGAAGACTTTCGGAACCAATCCGTCGCGACTCATCGAGTAAAAAACCCGGGACTGCCCAAGCAACATCACCAGAATGACCGATGAGAAGCCGGCTATGATTGCGACGGTCACAGACTTGGACAGCCATTCATAACCGGTCATGTATTTCGTAATCGCGAACGCTACAGAAGCTTCACGTCCGGCGCTCCGGAAATCCTGCACAGTCGCGACACCGCTCAAGACGTATGAAAAGAGCACATAAAGAACCGTGCAGATGACCAAAGAACCAAGAATGCCGATCGGCATGTCGCGCTTGGGGTTTCGCGCCTCCTGAGCCGCAGTACTAACGGCATCAAACCCGATGTATGCGAAAAACACAACGCCCGCCGCTCCGAGTATCCCGAGAATTCCTCCGTACGAGTGAGTGATGCCTTGCGGAGTGACGTACGTAGCCGGCATTGGAATGAACGGCGTGTGGTTTGCGGGATTGATAAATTGCCACCCGATTCCGATTACGAGCAGCACGATGCTCACCTTCACGATGACTATAATTCCGTTTACGAATGCGGATTCTTTCGTGCCGCGAATCAGGAGTAGTGTCAGTAATAGCAGGACAAACACGGACGGTATGTTGATAATTCCGTGAACACCGCTCGTGAGGTCGTGTTCGAAAGGCGAGTGTGCCCATTGGTACGGTATGCGCAAACCGAACCAGTCGAGTACTCGATTTGCGTATTCGCTCCAGGCAATTGCCACCGTCGCCGCACCGACGGCATATTCGAGGATCAAATCCCAGCCGATGATCCAGGCGACGAATTCGCCCATAGTT
>QHOR01000115.1:8259-8673 GCA_003219395.1 Verrucomicrobiota bacterium
GCCCGCCCGATCCGCGATAGCCGCCGCGGTGCGAACGAACAGACCGGCGCCAATAATTGCCCCAATACCAAGCGCCACGAGATTTACCGGTCCCAGTGAACGCTTCAGACTGTGCTCGCCGACTTCCCGCGCTTCTTCCATCAATCGATCGACCGGTTTCTTTGCAAATAAGCTTGCCATGCGTCGTCTCCCCTTGGATCAAATGGTCAGTTGTTGTGCGAAATCAGTCAGTCAGAATATTCAGTTCTCTGATTTTTTGCTCGCAAGTTTCCAGAAAAAATAAATTGGCACACCGCTGATAACGATCAGCAAGCCCGGCCATGTGGTTGCGGTTTGATAGATGAAAAGGACCAAAAGAATCGTGCCTGCGCCAATGATGTAAAGAATAGGGATGATGGGATATCCAAATGCTTT
>QHOR01000116.1:0-1375 GCA_003219395.1 Verrucomicrobiota bacterium
GAAAACGAGAAGATGAAAAGGTGACGCAGCCCGACTCGCATATGCTTGGCCCCGCGCACATATGAGATCCGCAAAAAGAAAAGGCCAGGTCGAAACACGACCTGGCCTTTTGGGCGAAATTTCGCCCACAATAAACAACCAGCCGCTGTAATTATTTTTTGGCTGTCGGAGGTGGCGGCGCTTCCCTCGTTTGCGCACAAGCCCCGAGTCCCAAAGCGCTGGCCATTACGACCGCAATCATGATCACTTTCAAAAATTTCAATCTATATCGCCTCCTTTCGCAGCAGGTTGCTCCGGTTCTGTTTAGACAGGGAACTCCCGGGAGGCAATGCTTTTCTCAACTATTTTTGAAACGTGTCACAATTGGGCGCCAACTTTACTTCGAGTAACCGGTCGTGCCCGCGCCCGTGGTCACTGTCTCTTTCCGTTGAGCGCAAGCACCAAAACTCAAAGCAGTGGCCAAAACAGCCACAATCATGATCACTTTTAAAATTTTCAATCTATCTCGCCTCCTTTCGCAGCAGGTTGCTCCGGTTCTGTTTAGGTGGGGAACTACAGGGAAGCAACGTTTTTCTCACCTTATTTGGATGTGTCAGCAAGGAGATGCTGAGGGCGCGCCCGACGGTCGCGCCCTACCAAATCTACTCTTCAATCATTACGGGCGTGCCGTGATCCACCAGATCGAATAGCTCGACGACATCTGCGTTGCGCATTCGAATACAGCCGCAGCTCGTGGGGCTGCCAATTTCGTTCTCGTGTTTGGTGCCGTGTATGTAAATGAACCGGTCACGCGTGTTGACGTTGTGCTCGTCCAATCCATCGAGCCACAAGATTCGCGACATCACCAAATCCTCGGTCGGAGGAAGAGGATCATCACGCTTGAGTGGTACACGGCTGCGGAAAATTGTTCCAGCTGGCATCTCGCCACCGATCTTCTCCGCTACGCGAAAGCGACCAACCGGAGTTTTAAAACTCCCTTCTTCTGTTCCAATACCAAACCGCGAGGAGGAGACTGGATAGGTGCGAACCGGTTTCTCATCATCTTTAAGAGTGAGCAACTGCTCTCGAATTGATATATGTATGCTCTTCATTCCGATCGTTGGCTGGACAACTTTCTATCACATAGGTGACAATAAATTATCCTTCAGCCTTTAGAGCGAATTCGTACTTGGATCTCTAATACCTACTCGACAGTCCGCTCCTTGTTGCTTTGCATAAGTTCAAGCCCAGCGATAAAATCCGCGTGTTGATGAAAGGCTATCACATCGCTGTGGTGGGCGCGACTGGCGCTGCAGGCACGGAATTGTTGCGCGTTCTGGAACGCCGAAATTTTCCCGTGGCAAGCCTGCATCCAATTGGCTCGAACCGCTCTGTT
>QHOR01000116.1:1431-6242 GCA_003219395.1 Verrucomicrobiota bacterium
CCTGCCAGTCGGACGCGATTGCGATCGATAAATCGTTATCGTTTCGGATGGATTCGCATGTTCCGCTCGTGATCCCGGAGATCAACGCCGAAGACGTCAGGCAAAATCACGGAATAATCGCGAACCCAAATTGCACGACCACTATCATGTTAATGGCACTTTATCCGTTGCACCGCGTTTTTGGTGTGCGACGCGCGTTCGCGACTAGTTTCCAGGCTGTATCCGGCAGTGGCGCGCGCGGCATTGAAGAACTGAAGCGCGAGGTGGCGAACGCGGACCAAGTTGAAACTTCGTCCTCCCCGCCGGGATCGACGCTGACAGCTACAGTTTATCCGCACCCGATCGCGTTCAATCTTCTGCCACATATCGATTCATTTATCGAAAGCGGCTATACGAAGGAAGAAGCTAAGATGCAAGATGAAGCGCAAAAAATTATGCATTTACCGGACTTGCGTATCTCGGCGACTTGCGTGCGTGTTCCGGTTTACCGAGCGCATTCGGTAGCCGTGAGCGCCGAATTTGAGCGTGCGATCTCGATTGAACAGGCGCGCGAAACTTTGGCAAAAGCGCCAGGCTTGGAACTTGTAGACGAACCGCAGAGCAATCGTTATCCAACGCCGCTCGGCGTGGCGGGAAAGGACAATTGTCAGGTAGGTCGCGTTCGGCTTGATTGCGCGTTTCAAAACGGACTCTCGTTTTGGGTGTCTGGCGATCAACTGCTCAAAGGCGCGGCGTTGAATGCGGTGCAAATCGCCGAACTGCTGTAGGTAGGGACGGCGCTCCGCGCTGTCCGGACGCTGCAGAGCGCTGTTCAACCATTGAAAAAGCAGCCCCGAACTTTGCTCCGGGGCCGCTAAGATAACTAGCAATTAATTATTGCGGTCCTCGTGGCGGCGGAGTCCCCTCGCCTTTTTTCTTTCCGCGCTCCGGTTGCGCTTGGCCGCGCTCAACGGGAGCAGGCGCTCCCGCTTTTGGCTGGCCGCCAGGTTGTCCATAGGCACCCTGGCCTCTTCCACCTCGCGCATCGTCTGCGCCTCGACTAGGAGGCGGTGTGATCGCAGGTCTATTCACTCCGGGTTGTCCGCGTTCTTTTACGCCTCGGGGTTCACCTGGACCCGCACCCGCAGGCGGCTGACCAGGCTGGCCGTAGCCAGACTGTCCTCGCTGTGCGCCGGCGCGCGGCTCTGGAGCACCCGGGCCAGCTGGAGGCGTTGTTCCGCCGCGCCGGATCTCGGGTGTTTTACCACGGCCTTGCTCTGGCGTGTTCGGAGGCCCGCCAGGCTGCCCCGCGCCTGGAGTTGCGCCTTGTCGCATGTCCCTTCGCGGCTGAACCTGTTCCCGCGGCAGTGGCGAAGCTCGGGACCCTGGCGAAGTCAATTCGCGCGATGCCCCACCAGCCGGGCTGGTTGTCGCCCCTGGTTGAGGCGGTCCGCCAGGTCTGCCTCGACCTCGCTCAAACGGTGAAGGCGAGGCGCCCCGCGGCAGCCCAGCCGGCGTCAGTTTTACTCCGGGCGTTGGTCTGCCGCCAGGTTTACCTCGTTCAAATGGTGATGGTGAAACAGCCGCAGGAGATCTCACCGGTGCTCCAGTTGCGGCAGGTGGCACACGACCTGGTTTGCCTCTTGGAGCTGGCGAAACTCGCGCCGCACCTCCGTCAGGCGACGCGGGACTCGCTCCAACTGCGGGTGATGCTCCACCGGGCGCGCGTGCTGCAGCTGCCGTTGGCGGCGGAACGTTCTTCGGATTTTCAGTCTTAATTTTCTGTTTCAGTTGCGCTTCGTTTTGAACTCCGGCCCAGCCGCGGTTGATCTTCGGCTGCGCAACTCTGGTCTTTACGATCGCAGGTTTGGCAGTAGGAGGTGCCTTCGCCAGCCTTGGCGGAGCGGCCACCACCAGTTTGTTCCCCTGCACTTTGGTCAGTCCACCGGATTTGGCGGCTACAGAAAGATTAGTCGCCGACTGTCGCTCGATGCTGAGTCGTTGAATCGGCCGGTTCGAGTGCGCGCTCAACACTTCGTAATTCGGTCCATAATTATAGACCACGTTGTTCTGAACAGTGATGTTTGTGACGTTAACGGTGTTGTTAATATAGGTGACGTTCTGCACCCGCGGCGCAATGTAACTGCGCAAGACCGGTTCACCGATGTAACGGACCTCGCAGAAATTGTAATATTCCGGTCCGATATCGAACTCGATATCGACCTGGGGACCAATAGGTCTGCCCGCGTAAACCACACCTGGACCACGCGGTGGCAAAGGCGCCCAGCCGACATAATCACCGCCAGTCCTCCACGAGACCCATGCAGGACCCCAGTCCAGATCCTCTCCGGGAAACCATACCCAGCCGTAATCCGAAAGGTTTGCCCAGCGGCCGTAGTGATACGTGGCCCAGCCGAAATCCTCGTATGAGACCCATGTCCACCCGTCATCCGTGTACGCCCAGTACCCATCGGCGTACGGACGCCAGCTCTGATCGTTTACCGCTAGGTCGGGCTGCCAGCCATATCCGTAGCCCTCGACGTCGATCCAGTTTCCGCCGGAGAGATTATCATAAAAGAAATCGACCGATACATCCTGCCCCCTCGCCTGCTGAAGAGCAGACGCCCCAAAAGCAAGCATGACTAATGCAAACAGAATTTTCTTCATAAGAATGACAAATGCGTTATGCGGCATTCGACTGTACCGCCTCGCGATCTATTCACTAGATGATTCGAAAACTGCATTCTGATCGCGCGTGCGCTGAACCGGTCGCCGCGACCGCCGGGCGCGCCGAGCACTTGGATTACAATCGAAAGATCATTCAATCGAAGGTTTGCCCGCAGATCACGCCGGTCAACACGAATACGAACGCCGTTGGATCGACGGCGTACGAAGTCGCTCGGAGTCTGCAAAGGCTTCCGAATGCGAGCGTTTGATTATTAAGCAGAAACAAAACACTTAGTCGAGAGTTTCCACACAGCGCTTTAATTAAATCAAACTCAGTTGTTCAGATTAATCGCGGCCAAAGAAACAATCGGGGTGACGGCGAGGTTCGATTAAAGAGTAAGGGCAATGAAGGGATATAAACTGATACGCACATTCCTAATTGGAAACTTGTGCGGAGTGATCATGGCGGCTGCGGTCGCAATTGTTTTCACAATTCCCGCCAACAGCGATTACTGGCGGATGGAGATTTGGAAACGCGGTGGCGGAGCTTGGACCTTTGACAAAAATGGCCGTCTCAGTTGGATGTGGACAGTTGAACCAATTTCTGAAACTCGCCCTGCAAAACGAGTTATCACACCGTTGTCTCGTGCAAACGTTCGCACCGAGAAGCTGTAGATCAGCCGAAGAGCGACTGAAACCGGCAGTAAACGGGCGAAGCGGCTTTCTACGATTGATACCTAAGCCCAAGCATTAACGTCTGTTCGTGTCTATTCGTGATTATTCCAAACAAAAGCGCCCCGCTTGGGCGGGGCGCTTTGAGTTAATGCGAAAATAAACGAGCTATGCTCTCTTGTTAGTTAAACGTCAACGTGCCGACCGCATCGGCGGCCGCTGGCGCGCCCAAAGTACCACCAGTCTCGAAACCAACGCCGCTCTCGAAGGCTTGCGGATTAGGCCAGCCCGCAATGGCAGCTTGACCTGATCTAAACACGGCGCCATCGCCACCTTTATGCATCACAACAAATCCCTTATCACCATAAGGAACGGTACCCGTAGTCAGTGCGTTACCATAGGTGTAGTTATGGCTCGTGCAGTAAATCGTGTGTGAGGGATCTGAGTCGACAAGGGGATGAATTTTTACCGCAGCGGATGCCGCGCCAGCAAGGGCTATCGTGTCGGGGGTGCCAACAGTTACGTTGACGGTTGGGCCAGCACCTGGCGCGCTGATAAGCTTCGCGATGTCGGCGCCTTTGACGTACCCGCCTCGGATAAGCGCGTTGAGGTACGCCTGTAAGGTCGCGCGATCTGCTGCTGGTAAATCGCCGACCCAGGCTAATCGGTTATCGCCTGTCGCGGCGCCGTCATTGGACATTGAGAATTGAGCCAAATAGAGCTGGCGGGTGTTGTTCATGGTACCGTTCATTTGAGCCTTGGCCAGGGCCGACGTGAGCGCCGGCACCGCCAGAGCCGCAAGAATCGCGATAATGGCAATTACGACGAGCAATTCAATTAGGGTAAATGCTGAGGGGGTTTTATTTATTTTATTTATTTTCATAGGGGTTTGTTAAGAGTGGCGCGGGTTATCTCATTCTCGACAGATAAAGTCAATACTTATTTTTTGACCTTTTTTGCATTCCATCTCTTTGGCTCCTTCTCCGGAAGCGGCGGGGCGAAGTTCTTAAAAAAAAAAATAAGGTAATTGCAACTCCGCCTTATCCCTTGCCTGGCTTTCTCATGCGACCATTATGCACCAAAACACCAGTTGTAGCGGAGCAGGGTGACCACGGATACTACGGGTGGCACGGATATTTCGAACGAGAGATCCATAGACTTCGAACCGGCATTATCCAAGTGGGCTAGAATCTTATCCGTGTTATCCGCGTGGTCTGCGGTTCTCGGCATTTACTTCTTGTACGCCGGCACTTCGGGCAAAGCTGGAGGCAGCAAGCCTTCCTCCTCTTCTTCCTCGTTGTTGAAAGCAAGCCCGGCCGGAGTGATCACGCGCGCGGTTACAAAGATGACCAGGTTCTTTTTAATGTGTTGATCTACATTCGTGCGAAACGCTCTGCCGATAAGAGGAATGTCGCCAATGATCGGCGTTTTATCTTCCACCTTTTGGACGTCTTCGCGCATTAATCCCCCGAGCACCACCGTCTGCCCATCAT
>QHOR01000117.1 GCA_003219395.1 Verrucomicrobiota bacterium
AGGTCACGCGACCAACGCGGACCTGGCCCGCCTAATTGCACGCGAACAGACACGCAGAAGCGCTCTGGCCGCGCCGCGTACAATGCCAAGCGGCGACGGCGGACTCGACGCTGATCAAGTGATGCAAATCTTGCCGCATCGTTTCCCATTTCTGATGGTGGATCGCATCATCAGCTTTGAAAATGAAACCAAATGCATCGGCGTCAAAACAGTCACGATTAACGAGCCTTTCTTTCAAGGACATTTCCCCGGACACCCGGTGATGCCCGGGGTGATGCAAGTCGAAGCCATGGCGCAGGTGGCCAGTATCCTGTTGTTTAAACTGGCTAAGACCACCAGCCGGATCGGCTATTTCATGAGCGCCGACGGCGTAAAGTTCCGAAAGCCAGTCCTGCCAGGTGATACGATTTTTGTCCACGCCGAGTTGACGAAATCGCGCGGCGAACGGCTTGCGAAAGCCAAATGTCATTGCGTCGTCAATGACGCAGTCGTTTCCGAAGCTGAACTGATGTTCACGTTCGTCGACAAATGAAGAGAATGACGAAACGATGCCAAATGACGAATGACAAAAAGTGCTTACCGGACACATTGGAGCTTCGGGTTTCGTGATTCGTTCGTCATTATGTCTGACCTGCAGATTCATCCAACGGCAGTCATCGATTCCGGAGCTGAAATCGGTGCCGGAACGATCGTCGGGCCCTATTGCGTGATAGGTCCAGACGTTGAGCTGGGTTCAAATTGCTGGCTTCAACACCACGTCACGCTGTGCGGGCCGATGAAAGCCGGCGCGAAGAACAGGTTCTATGCCTACTGCTCCATCGGTCAGCAAACACAGGATTTAAAATATCGTGGTGAACCAACTTATCTGGAAATCGGGGACGAAAACACATTTCGCGAATTCGTAACGGCACATCGCAGCACAACGAGTGAAGGGAAAACACGCGTTGGTAATCGCGGAAATTTCCTCGCTTACAGCCATATTGGTCACGATTGCACCGTCGGCAATGGTGTTATTTTCTCGAATAACGGCACGTTGGGCGGCCACGTTCATGTAGGAGATCATGCGGTGATGGGCGGGCTCACCGCTGTGCATCAATTCTGTCGGATTGGCCGATTCGCGATCACCGGCGGCTGTTCCAAGATTGTACAGGACGTTCCGCCATTCATGATCGCCGATGGCAATCCCGCGGAAATTCGTGGAATCAATCTTATCGGATTGGAACGGAAAAATTTTCCACCTGAAAGCGTGAGACTGATCAAAGAAGCATTTCGCCTGATTTACCGCTCGAAGTACAACAGGCGCCAGGCAATCGAAGCGATGCAGAAGGAATTACCGCAGACGGAAGAAATTACCGAAATCATCCAATTCGTAGAACAGAGCGAACGCGGAATTACTCGCTGACATTCAAGCGTCGGAGGACGCGATACTATAATCCGAGCTTCAATCCGTCGTAGGCAATATGCGCGCCACTGGGAAGCCGGGATTCTGCAGACTGCGGAAGATCATGGCAGATGTGGGTAAAGTAGGTCGATTCAGGCTTTACGCGCGCCGCCGCATCCAGGGCTTGCCCCACGCTCAGGTGTGTTGGATGCGGTTTGTCCCGCAGCGCATCGATGACCAAGACTTTTACACCCGAGACAAGATCGACAATTTCATCCGGCACCGCGCTGCAATCGCTCAGGTAAGCGAGAAGTTTGCGATTCGCGCGCGAGAAAAGGTAGCCGTTCACCATGGAGTCGCCGTGCGGCACTGGCAACGGTGTGATCAATGTCTCGCCCAATTTAAATGGGCCATGAATTACGTGCGGCTCCGGCTTTAAATAATATGCAACTGGATTACTGGTGTTGAACGCAAATTGAAATACCCGCTCCAAATCGCGCATCGTTTCAGGCGATGCATAAACCGGCATGGAGCCGCGCGCGTGCGAAAAGCGCCGGAGATCGTCAAAACCCATAATATGATCGGTGTGCGAGTGCGTGAAGATGACTGCATCCAAGCGCCGAATGTTTTCTCGAAGCGCCTGTGTTCGAAAATCGGTTCCGGTGTCCACTACCCAGGCACATTCCGGCGTTTCGATATAGATCGACGAGCGCAGCCGCTGGTCGCGCGGGTCGGGTGACCGGCAGACATCGCAATCACAACCAATCATCGGCACGCCCTGTGACGTGCCGGTCCCGAGGAAGGTGACCACAAGTTGAGAGTTGAAAGTTGGTTGGTGAGAGTTTGAAATCTTCAGAGTCGTAATTCTCAGCTCTCAACCAGTAACACTCAACCTTCGCCATGCCTGTCGTTCTCAGCCTACTGCGAATCAAGAACCTCGCGCTCGTGGAAGAGCTGGAGTGGCAGATCGGACCGGGGTTCGTTGCTGTCACCGGCGAAACCGGGGCGGGAAAATCGATCGTCATCGGAGCGCTGCAGCTTTTACTGGGGGAGCGCGCTGATAAATCGTTGATTCGAACCGGTGCCGACCTTTGCACAGTGGAAGCCGTTTTTACAGGTCGCGACCTGCAAACATTCAATCCAGAACTTGGCGAGGCGGGTATTGAGCCAAGCGAAGATGACCTGATCATCAAGCGCAGCTTCTCGGTTGCCGGCGGCACTCGGCAGTTTATCAATGGTTCGCCAACAACCTTGTCGATCTTGAAAAAGCTCGGCGACGAACTCGTCGATCTTCATGGCCCACACGACCACCAATCGTTGCTCTCGCCTGAAACCCAGCTCAGCCTGCTCGATTCGTTCGCCGGGGCTGACGAACAACTCGATGAATATCGAAAACATTACCGGCAACTACAAACGCTGGTTTTGCAACATTCCGCACTCAACACCGCGGAAACCGCGCGCGAGCAGGAACTCGATTTGCTTCGCCACCAGATCAGCGAAATCCAATCGGCGAATTTGTTAGCGAACGAAGAAGAAGAACTCGAAAACCGCTATCAGCTCGCGAGTAACAGTAAGCGGCTGATTGAACTTGCCAGCGCGATCGCCAATAAACTTTCCGAAGCAGATGATGCCGTTCTTTCCCAGCTTGCCGAAACGCAGCGGCTGCTTCGTGAATTGGAAAAAATTGACAGTTCGATTGCGCAATTTTCATCGGCGCACGCTGCCGCTGTCGTCGAGCTTTCCGAGATTTCGCGCGCTGTTTCCAGCTATGCCGAAAAACTTGATCTCGATCCAGAAGAACTCGCAGCGCTCGAGGAACGCGTCTCATTGTTCGAAACTCTGAAGCGGAAATATGGCGGCTCGATTGCCGAGGTCATCGCGTTTGGCCAGCGCGCGGCCGAACGAATGCGAAAAATTGAAGGTCGAGACGTCGAGCTGGAGCGACTGGCAAAAGAAATCGAGAACGTTCGCACGCAGATGAATCGCGCCGGTGAAGCGCTCCGAAAGCTGCGCGTAAAAGCCGCGCCAAAACTTTCCGAGCACATCCGGCGAAACCTGCGCGATCTCGGATTTCGCCAATCTGAGTTCGAAGCGAAACTTGCCGCGCTCGACGAGCCGCGCCCGAATGGATTTGATACGGTGGAGTTAATGTTCTCGCCCAACCCCGGCGAACCGCTCAAACCGCTCCGTTCCATCGCATCGAGCGGCGAAATCTCACGCCTGATGCTGGCGATTAAATCTGCGCTGGCCGCACACGATGCGATTCCCCTCCTGGTGTTCGATGAAATCGACACGAACGTCGGCGGAGAAATCGCGAATGCAGTTGGCGCGAAGATGCAAACCCTTGCGCGGGATCATCAAGTGATTTGCATCACGCATCTGCCGCAGGTCGCTGCAACAGCTTCTTCCCACTTCGTCGTAACCAAGGAGGTCACACGCGGGCGCACGTTTTCCAATTTGCGCGAGGTGACTGGGAAAGGGCGCCACGAAGAGATCGCCCGAATGCTCGGTGCCAAAAGTGAATCGGCTCTGAAACTCGCGGCGAGTTTGCTGAAGAAAAGCGTTTAAACTGCTCACGAACCAAAAACGAAAATTCTACGAAGGGCTGATCATTTCGCGTTTTTCGTGTGGCTCATACTGATAAACAAATTTATCTCATCACTGCACCGAGCGGTAGCACAGTTTTCCCGAAGATTTCGTTGAGCACTTGCGCAAGTCCGGCGTAGATCGCAGAGAAACCGCAGAAGATGCCTTCGTAACCGGTGAAATGCTTGAAGCCCGGCCCAGCATTGATGAAATCGCCAATGGCCAGCAAAAAGAAAAGAATCGTTAGAGAACCAAACACGATTTGGCCAGCGACGTGCAGCCGCAAGGTTCCAATAAACATCACAGCTGTAAACAAACCCCATATGGTGAGATAAGCGGCCATGGCCGTATTATCAGAAGGCAAAGCCCATCCTAGCTTCGCCAGAATGATCGATATTACGAGCGAGAACCAGAACAATCCATAAGAAAGGAACGCAGTCGTGGCGAACGTGTTGCCCTTCCTCCACTCCATAATACCGGCGATAATCTGCGCGGCGCCGCCATAACAAATGCCCATTGCCAGAATCATGCTGTTTAATTCGTAGAACCCGGCATTGTGCAGGTTCAATAGCACCGTCGTCATACCAAAACCGAGTAGCCCTAGCGGGGCAGGATTCCCGGTTATGTCTTTGATTTGAGTGACAGATTCGTTCATCGCGTGGACAGTCTGGCGAAAGAGTGTTCGAGAGCGCAACATTTAATATGGGCTACACCAAAACCGTGGTGTCCTAACGATTTAGCTTGTGCCCGCGCCAGCACTGAAATTATC
>QHOR01000118.1:0-4744 GCA_003219395.1 Verrucomicrobiota bacterium
GGGCCCTCCCATTCTACAAAACCGTAGCGGCGCGTTATCTCACGCCAGCGGGAAAAGACATAATTTCGCGCAGCACAGTCGTCCGGAAGGAAATCGCGAAAACCGGGTAAGGCCTGCATGGGCATCAGGTTACGTTCCATCGAGCGAAAGAAAACGGAGCGGGCCCGCCCATGCGACCAGGCGAGCGGCAATTTACGATATCAGGGCGTAACTGAAAGAGCTCCGGTGCCAGGGACCTGGAGAGATACACAATGGAGAGCATCCATTCAATCAAAGCAGAGAGATAAATATGAAACAAACGAGATTAGTGAAAATATTGGCGGCTGGACTGGCTTGTGCGACGGCGTTGGCGACAGCGTTGGGACAGGAGACCACAACGACGACAACCACAGCCGACCCGGTAACCGGTACAACAACAACTCAGGCGACAACAACTACCAGTGCCGGCACGATCGTCACATACACTCCGGATTCGGATTACTTTATGTTCCGAACAGCGCCGAGTGCGCCGCCCGCGCGTTATTACTACACAAGAGACACGGCCATAGTAGATCCGGCAGGTCGCACCGTAAGTTGGTCGGCCATTCGGCCAGACATGCCGGCAACGGTTTATTACACAAGAGTTGGTGATCGGGTGCTCGTACGGAAAGTCGTGTTAAGCCAGCCACCCGCAGTAATTAGGCACGAGGAAACAACCACGACCACAACGACAAGACCTTAAAATTCGAGAAGGGGTATCACAGAAGCGCGCGGTCACAACGATCGCGCGCTTTGTTTTTTGCGCCTGCCAGCTTGGAGGATCAGTAGGACACAGTAAACTGGATTTCCTGTTCCCGGCTTCTTGCGTAAATTCGCAGCCGAATGGCTGCGCTTAAAAAAGAGAAGCCGGATCTGCAGAAAAAGGTGCACGAGGTGCCGCACAAGCCTGGTGTGTACCTAATGCGCGACCGGTTTAATCGCGTGATTTACGTGGGCAAAGCGCGGGACCTCCGGAAACGCGTCGGTTCATATTTTTTGCCTTCCAAACTGGCGCAAGCTGATTTGAAGACGCGTGCCATGCTGGAAGCGACCTGGGATTTTGAGACACATACGGTTCGCAGCGAAGCAGAATCAGTTTTACTCGAAGGCAAACTAATCAAGGAATACCGGCCGCGTTACAACATTTCGTTCCGCGACGATAAACGGTTCCTCCTGGTTCGGGTAGATATGTCGGAGGAATGGCCGCGTTTCCGCCTGGCCCGATTCAAAAAAGACGACGGTAGCCGCTACTTTGGTCCGTATGCGCACGCCGGGGCATTGCGCCAAACATTGAATTTTATGCGCAAGAAATTTGGCGTGCTGACCTTTGGACGAGGCGCGCCCACAGAGCGCGAATTAAAATCGGCGACTTATCAGGTGCCAGTGCGTTTGAGCGAAATTAACGCAGAGCAATACCGTGACCGTGTTCTCCAAGCCGGTGAATTCCTGGAAGGAAAATCGAGAGAAATGATTGCCACGTTAGAAGAGGAGATGCACAAAGCGGCGAAGAAAATGGATTTCGAAAAAGCCGCCGAACTCCGCAACATGATTGACGACTTGCGCAGCACGACGAGGCCAATGCGTCGATTTACCCGTGGTAGTTTGCCGACTCCGATTGAGCCGATGGCGGACGTGCGCGCATTGGCTGAAGCGTTGCACCTGCCGCAGGTGCCGCGCGTGATGGAATGTTTCGATATCTCGAATATTTCCACGACACATGTTGTCGCTTCAATGGTCTGCTTCCGTGATGGCGTACCTGACAAGGACAATTATCGACGCTATCGAGTTCGAACAGTGGAAGGACAGGACGACTTCGCCAGCATGGCCGAGGTGGTCCGCCGCAGGTATTCGCGTGTGCTGCTGGAGGCGCGTGACGCGAATTCCGATACCGCGGAGTTTTCGCAGGAGAATGCGGCGGATGCGCTGGCCAGAATTTCCAATCATCATGATCCAAATCGAGGGGCCCAGTCACAAAATCTACAGATGACTTCGGAAGATCCCGCCCTTTCGGTACGCTCTGCTCAGAATGATGAAGGTTTTGTTGCCGTGCGTCTGCCAGACCTGGTCATCGTCGATGGCGGCAAAGGTCAGCTTTCCGCCGCATGCCGCGAATTGCAGCGATTGGGTTTGCACGATCTTCCCATCATCGGTCTGGCCAAGGAGCGGGAAGAAATCTATCGACCGGGTCGGGCATTGCCTCTTCAACTTCCAATGGACTCGGCCGCTTTACGGTTGCTCCAACGCATTCGCGACGAGGCCCATCGGTTCGCCAATGCGTATCATCAATTGCTCATGAAAAAACGAGTCGGCGAAAGCATCCTTGATGATTGCCCCGGTGTGAGCCAGAACCGCAAGAATTTACTGCTGCGAAGGTTCGGCTCAGTGAATCGTCTGCGCAAAGCGACGGTGGACGAGATCGCTTCGACGGAAGGAATTGGCCGAAAATTGGCAGAAGAAGTGCATCAATTCCTGCAAAGACATTGATTTTCCGTAGATTCGAGACTCGTTCGCTTCCCAGGTCACTCGCCGCTACCCGTCGCGGCTTTGCCTTCTATGTCGCTTGATCCCATCAGCTCCGTTCGCAGATTCACTTTGGGATGAAGTCATTCTGGGGAACTTCCGGCAGTTTGTGCGTCGCATTCTGGACCGTGGCAACGCAGAGCGCGTTATTTGCTCAGGCGCTGGCGCCATCTGCTGTGCCGAGCGCAACCACATCTGCACAAGCTGAAGGGGAAACAATTGTACCGACCTTTGAAACACAAAAACTCGCGCGCACTTACATCCTCGATGTTCCGGCGCCGCGCGGTCAGATCACAGACCGCAATGGCGAATCGCTCGCGCAAAACAGGCTCAGCTACAATGTCGCCATTAATTTCCCTACGCCGCTTGATTTTTCCGATACGCGCGTGCTCGACTTCGCTCGGGAAAAGATTGATCGAACCGCGAGGCTCATTGGTCGCAGACTTAAAATTTCCGACGAAGCGATTCTTCGGCATTATCACAACAGGGGAGTCATGCCGATGGAGATCGCGCAGAATGTTAGTCAACAGGAGTACGAACAGGTTAAGAACGAGCCGCCGCCCGGCGTGATTGTGCGCCCAATCTACGTGCGCGTTTATCCAAATGGAAAAGTTGCCGGACAAGTTATTGGGTACACCGGCAAGACTGGGCGAAACCCGGACGGAATCGTCGATAATCACGAAACTCTCTGGCCTGAAACCGAGGGGCGCGAAGGACTGGAGCAAACGTTCAACGAAATGCTCACGGGCAAGCATGGCGAATACAAACTCACCTTTGATAAGGACGGCCGGAAGACCTCTGACAAACTAATTACTCCGCCCGAGCCGGGATACAACGTGGTCACCACGCTAGACCTGCGTCTTCAGCAACTCGCTGAAAAGGCGCTCGAAGCAAAAGCAAAACGTGGCGCCATTGTAATTATCGATCCAAATAACGGCGACATTCTGGCTTTGGCCTCCTGGCCTACCTACGACCCGAACTTGTTTGTTCCTTCGATTTCAGCCGAGCAACTCAAGTTATTGCAAGATGACAAGGATATTCCGCTTTTGCCGCGAGCGTATCGTTCGTCTTATCCGCCTGGATCAACCTTTAAAATCGCCGTTGGAATCGCCGCGCTCGAAAGCCGCGCCATCCAGCCGGACGACGAATATCCATGTGTTCCATCAATTCAGATTGGCAACGTCACTTTTCATAATTGGAAAAAGGGCAATCGCGGCGATTTGAATTTCGTGCAGGCGCTTACCGAATCGTGCGACACATGGTTTTACCAGGTGGGAATCAGGACCGGTGCGCAACCCATTATCGATTGGGCATTGGCTTTGGGCTTCGGCGCAAAGTGCGGCATCCCGTTGCGCGGTGAAGCGGAAGGCCGCGTTCCCAATGATGAATATATGAAGGCAACGCATGGCCGCAGACTGCTCAACGGCGACATCGCAAACATGTCGATTGGCCAGGGAGACACGCAAGTCACCCCGTTGCAAATGGCCCAGGCGATGGGCGTCGTAGCAAACGGTGAGACATTGTACCAAACCCGGCTGGTCCAAGAGGTGCAGACATTCGATAACCAAATAGTCACTGCCTATCAGGTGCGAGCGAAGAGGACGCTAAACCTTTCATCCGAGACGCTGGACCAATTGCACACGGGAATGGTCGACGTTGTAAACGGCGCGGGCGGCACCGCCCACCAGGCCAGCCTTGATAACACTGAGGTCGCCGGTAAAACCGGCACAGCACAATGGGGGCCAAAGAACAAGGAACGCACGGCGGCATGGTTTGCCGGGTTTTTGCCAGCCGATCAACCGCGCTACGCATTCGCGGCTCTTTACGAAGGCGACGTCGACAGCAAAGTCCATGGCGGCTCTGCGGCTGCTCCGATGATTGCGGATGTTTTCAAAGAAATTTACAAGAGCGAAAAGCTAGTCGGCCAGCGACAGCGCCGCGCGCGAGAAAAACCGGAAATTCGCCGCGCCGAACCCGTAGAGGAAGAAGACGAATCAGACTAGAGACACCAATTACACCGATTGGCACGAATCTGTTCGCCTGAGTTCACTTCGAATGAATTCGTGAACCGAATTTATGGGAACAACGGCGTGGAACACGTCGCGACTGGGAATTGCGCGGGAGACGGCAACGCAGCTAGGTAGCTGGCGTAAGCTCGGGCAGTGCGAGTGATCGCGGCAAAGCCGTGACGGTAGCGGCGAGCGAG
>QHOR01000118.1:4784-5737 GCA_003219395.1 Verrucomicrobiota bacterium
TGCCTTTAAACTTAGTCGGTTCCTCTTCGACGCCGAAATTATTGGAGTACAGTCCCTCGACCTTCGCCATTTCGTCGAGGCTGAGCGGCTCGCATTCCGGTGCTTTGGCGAATTCAATGAGCTGCTCTTCGTTGTAAATGTTGGGCAATGTCGAAGCCACACGATCATCTGCGAACAACCATTGGAGCGCCGCTTGACCCAGTGTGCGTCGTGAATTCTCCAGGAAACGCAGTTGCTCAATTTTTTTTATGCCGTTCAGCAGCCAACTGCGCGGACGGTGGCTCCGATGATCCGTCGGCGGAAATTTCGTTTCTGCAGTGTATTTTCCTTCCAGCATTCCAGACGAATGGGTCACGCGAATAAGGAACATCGTGTCCTTGCCCGCTTCCGTGGCCGCATCGTGCATGGCACCGCCGGGATGCTGCTCAAGCATGTTGTAAATGTGCTGCACGCTCGTGATGTCCCGCTCGTGAATACAGTTCACCCCCTCGTAAAGCCAGCCGATGGCTGGGCCGAGCGCTATGCCGTAATAACGAATCTTCCCGGAAGCTTTTAACTTCTCGAGAGTTGTCCACAGCGCGTCATCATAAACCTGCTCCATGCGAATGTTGTGCAGTTGGAGAAGATCGATCCGGTCCGTTTTCAGACGCTTGAGCGCCGCGTCGGTTGCACGCGTGATTGCTTCCGGCGAAAAGTCCTGCGGAATTTCCCGCTGACCGCGTCCACGGGCTTCACCGTAACGGACAAAATCGTAACCAACCTTGGTGGCAATCACGATTTCATCTCGTTGGTTTGGGAATGCTTTCGCGATCAGCTCTTCGCTCAAACCATTCCCGTAGGTATCCGCCGCATCGAACAAGGTGATGCCGAGATCGAATCCCTTGTGCATGAGCGCGACTGCTTCCCCTTCGGTAAAATTTCCCCACCAGCCGGTGGAAATTGTCCAGAGACCA
>QHOR01000119.1 GCA_003219395.1 Verrucomicrobiota bacterium
AAAGTGCTTCGCCTTCGGCTTGCAGTGCGATGGCGGGCTTCATCATTCCAAAATAATTGCCGATGTGCAGAACACCGCTGGGCTGTATTCCGGATAAAATTCGCATGCGTTACCACGTTCAACGTTTGAAGTTTAACTTTCAACGTCCAACTGACAATTTGTTCCCGCGGCTACTGCTAACAGACGATTTCATATTTGCCGCGACTTCAGGCTGGCAAACGTGGCCGGCCGACATTAAATACATCGCTCAATGGCCGCAAAGAACACTGTCTCCGTCGTCACCGGCGCCGCTGGTTTTCTGGGATCGCATTTGAGCGAACGACTGCTGACGGAAGGCCATCGGGTTATTGCTATCGATAATTTGATCACCGGGAATACAGCAAACATCGGTCACCTGGCCGGGAACGAGAACTTCCAATTCATTAAACATAATGTTTCGAATTTCATTTTTCTCCCGGAAGAGAAAGTCGATTACGTTTTTCACTTCGCGTCACCGGCCAGTCCCATCGACTACCTGGAACTCCCGATCCCCACATTGAAAGTAGGCGCGCTGGGAACGCACAACACGCTGGGCCTGGCCAAGGATAAAAAAGCCGCGTTCCTTCTTGCATCGACATCAGAGGTGTACGGAGATCCCTTGGAACATCCGCAAAAGGAGGATTACTGGGGTAATGTGAATCCCATCGGGCCACGCGGTGTGTACGATGAGGCGAAACGTTACGCCGAGGCAATGACCATGGCTTACCATCGCTACCATCGCGTTGATACCAGGATCGTGCGTATATTTAACACTTACGGACCTCGGATGCGATTGCGTGATGGACGCGTAGTCCCCGCGTTTATTGGACAGGCGTTGAATGGCCAGCCACTGACTGTTTTCGGCGACGGCTCACAAACGCGCTCGTTCTGTTATGTGTCCGATTTGATTGATGGAATTTTCAAGCTGGCCATGAGCGATTTCCACGAGCCGGTTAACCTGGGTAATCCGCGCGAAATGACAATCAACCAGTTCGCAAACGAAATCATTCGTATCACCGGAACAAAATCGGCGATTGAATATAAACCGTTGCCCGTCGATGACCCGAAAGTGCGGCAGCCGGATATCGCCCGCGCAAAAGAAGTTCTCGGCTGGGAACCGCGCGTGGACTTTGATGAAGGGATCAAGGCGACGATTGAATATTTCCGGAAGTCGTTGGCTTCGCCTGGTTGAACCGTTGAAGCGTTGTAGCGTTGTAGAGCAAACGAATTGTCATTCTGACCGAAGCGCAGAATCTGGAATCGAGTCTGCCGGACAGCAAAGGTAGCAATCAGAGATGTTTCGCTTCGCTCAGCATGACCATTCAATCACGCAGGCTTTCGGAAAATTTTACTGGCGCTCGTGCTCGTTTCGATGTGAATTGCGGCATGGTACAGCGCGGGCTTTGCATGGTCCTCGGTTTGTTCAGCGCGTTGTCGGCGGCTACTGCACAACAGCCGCATCGTTCAACAATCAGTAGCGAATCGTTGCATTCTACAGGCATCTTGAATGCTCCTTTGTCTTTGAGCGTTTATCCGGCGAAAAATTCGGCCGCAGCCGACAGTTCGCTTCTACTTCATAATGGGTCGGTACCGCTTTGGTTGGACGGAGCGCAATGGAGTCCCCGAGTCATCGATCCAGGCTACAGCTTCGTGAGTCAGTGGGTTCAAATGGGATTCACGTCGGCGAATTTCTTTCCAATGGGATTATCGAGCAGTGCGCAGCAATCGGGGCCAAGGGCGAGCGCTAGCCGGACTCACAGTTCAAATGGCAAAGACTTTGGAGCAGATGGAAAAGATTCGCCCGACGAGGTGCTAAGATCAGTGCCAAATGATGTCTATTACGGCGGGGAAGTGGGCGTGTTGTACGGTCGATGGAGCGGTAAAGGCGGCGGCGATATGTGGGAGACGTATATCATCGGCACGGTCGGCAACGATAAATTTCAGATTTCAGCCGGTGCGTCGTACGACGAATGGAATGGAAGTGGCCGCGGAGTACGGTTCCGGTCAGCCGCCTATCCGAGATAGACGCACGCGCGGCCGTCTGCATCGAAAAGCAGAGTAACTCGCCATGACGATGCTAACTTCGTCAATATTCCTTCCGCCGGATTGCACAGAGCAGGCGTTATCCGAGTTTGAAAAGCTTGTCATCGAGGGCGGCGCAGTGAATCCACAAGGCCTGGCGCACCGAATCCGTGAAGCTTCTCGGCTTTTGTTTCTTCGGGCATCAGATGATCAACTCGTGGGAGTCGGGGCGTTGAAACGTCCTCGTGCGGATTACCGAGACAAGGTGTTTGCCGATGCACGAGCCACCGTCTCACCAGACCAATACCCCGTTGAGTTGGGTTGGGTCGTTGTGACTAAATCGCACCAGGGGCGGCGACTTTCTACTCGCATTGTGGGCCAGTTACTTCCTTTTGCGAAGAACGAGAACATTTTCGCGACAACGCGGGCAGACGAGCGCGTCCTGAGTTTCGCGTTCGATTATGGATTTAAAATCAACGGGAAACCTTTCCCGAGCGGCCACGGTTACGACCTTGTTCTCTATCTTCGGAACGCGCATGATTACCTGCGGTGATCTTTTGGATTGAATCGCCAACCGGTCCTTCCTAGAATGCGCGCCAGCAGGACGTTGTTCCTGATTGAGGCATCTGGCCAACGTCGTTTCACGGACGCAATACAATGTCGGCTCGAAAATTCGCCGCGGACAAATTGCTGTGGCAAACGCTGGAACGTTGGAAGCGTTCAAGTCCCGAATTAGATCGCATTCAATTCCTCAAGACCGTGCCGTTCTTCGACCGCCTCTCGAATCGTCAGCTCAAGACTGTTTCAGATATTATGTTTGAGCGCAGCTACGATGCCGGCGAATCAGTTTTCGAGGAAGGACAGCCAGGGGCGGCGCTTTTTCTAATTTTAGATGGCAAAGTCGCGATAGAAATTTTTCGCGAGACCAGCACGACCCGTCTGGCTGTCTTGGAAAAAGGCGCCTTCTTCGGTGAGATGGCGCTGTTGGATGACACGCCGCGTTCGGCCAACGCGCGGGCTTTGCAGTCGAGCCGAACGCTGGCGCTTTATCGGAATGACCTAAACGGATTGATGCATCGGGATGCGCGGACCGCCTGCCAAATTTATCGGTCCCTTGCATCGATGATTGGCGATCGCCTTCGTTCGACGAATGAATTAGTCCAGATGAAAATTTCTGCCGACAAGACACGCTTGGAATGAGGAACGCTCAGGGTTTCGAAGAGAAAGAGCGAGAACGGAAGGTTCGACGCAAATTTTTTATTTCGTATTCGGAACACTGGTGTTGATTTCCTGCGCCTTCCTAATCTGGAAATTAAGCATTCTCATTCTCCCGATCATAGTTGGCGCGTTAATGGCCTTTTTGTTTCGCCCCGTAAAAGAGCGCTTCGAAGTGCGATGGTTGCCTCATGAGCTGCAGGTCCTTTGTTCCTTCGCCGCCATTGGTCTTGTCCTGTTTTTCGCATTCAATACTTTTCGCAAACATATTCCAGACGAACAGCAGAAGCTGGAATTCAAGGTCCGCCTGCAATACAAACTGAATGAAAGATACCGGCAGCTGGTAGCGAAAGCGCCGGAAGGAAAATCAAACACGGTAGCGGCGTTACTCCGCAAAGAGCTTGGTCCGCTCATGGACAAGATCAATGAGGTGCTCGCACTCAACGCGGACGAACGCAGCCTGTTCCTGAAATATGCCGCCGGATACAACGGCAAACCTCCCATTCAAAGCAGGTTCGTTGATTATTTTCGAGCGAACCAAACGACCGGCAAATATGTAATCCCCGAAGAGACTGCCATGGATAGGGCTTCGCCCGCGCTTTCGGCTGCGCCGGCGCAATCTCCGGCTGCAGAGCAGGCGGCCAGTCTGGAGAGTAAATTCTCTGCCTGGATTTTGGCGCCATTGATTTTTCTTTTTCTCGGTTTCGACAATGGGCAGATACGCCGTTTCTTCGTTAGCCTGGTGCCGAATCGCTACTTTGAGTTGTCGCTTACGGTCCTCGACAGACTCGACGATGCCATCGGCAGGTATCTGCGCGGGACATTAATAGAATGTTTTCTGGTGGGACTGACTCTTACACTCGGATTGGTCTTGCTCGGGATTCCGCTGGGAATCGCTGTGGCTATAGGCGTAGTTTCCGGGCTTCTCAACGCCATTCCGTTTCTAGGGGCGGTGATCGCATTGGTGATTGGTGTAAGTTATGCGTTGATCGCGGAAGACGTCAGACCGTTAATTCCTGGCTTAAATCCGAATGACTTGGCGGCGTATGTGCTTATTCTGGTCGTCATCGCGCACGTTCTGGATGATGTTGTTTTTCAGCCTTTTGTCCTGGG
>QHOR01000120.1 GCA_003219395.1 Verrucomicrobiota bacterium
CGACGCATGGTTCATTCATCAGCTGGCTTTGAGGCTGATTGCCAAAGCCAGGGCCTCCGATGATCCGATAGACGAACCGTTGCGGGCGCTCAATTGGTGGTATCCGGAAGACGAACTGGGCGAGCCCAAAATGGAAGCAGTGCTCGCTGAGATCAATGGCTGGAAAACCGAACCGCAACTAAATGCAGAGGGCATTCTTTTCGGGACCGATCGCGAAGGGCAACCGCATCATGGTCCACAAGTCGCGGACTACAACGAATTGAAAGCTGATGGCTCGACCGCATGCGGCGCCTGGATTTACTCCGGTGTTTTTAATCGAGATGGCGTCAACAAAGCGAACACGCGCCAGTCGAAGGATTATCTGGGACACGGCTGGGGGTTCAGTTGGCCGAGCGATCGCCGTATCATTTATAATCGGGCCAGCGCGAAGCCGAACGGCGAGCCGTGGAGTGAACGCAAAAAACTTGTGTGGTGGGAATCGGAAAAATGGACCGGCATCGACGTTCCTGATTTCAAGCCTAACAAGTCTCCCGATTATCGACCGCGAGGGAACGAAACTGGTCTTGATGGTCAGCGCGGCGACGCGCCCTTCATCCTGCACGAAGATGGCTTGGGCTGGATGTATGTTCCGAAAGGTTTGCAGGACGGTCCGTTCCCGACGCATTACGAGCCGTTGGAATCGCCGGTGCGCAATCCGTTCTATTCACGCGACACCAATCCGGTGGTGAACTGGTTCACACGAAACGAAAATCGTTTCGCACCGCCATGCGATCCGCGATTTCCATACGTTCTCACCACTTACCGGCTGACCGAACATCATACCGGCGGTGGGATGTCGCGTTTCCTCAGCCACCTTTCCGAATTGCAGCCGGAGATGTTCGTTGAAATGTCGCCAGAGTTGGCGGCGAACCTGAACATCAACAACAGCGATTACGTTTGCATTGTGAGCTTGCGCGGCGCGATTGAGGCGCGCGCACTCGTTAGCCGCCGCATTCGCCCGATGAATTTGAACGGGAAAACCGTCCATCAGATCGCAATTCCATTTCATTTCGGAGCAGCCGGTCCGCTGCGCGGTAATGCCGCCAATAACCTTGTTGCCATTTCCGGCGAACCGAATGTTACGATCATGGAAAGCAAGGCGCTTGTTTGCAATATCGTCCCGGGACGGTTGCCACGTGGCCCGGCTTTTCTTGATTGGCTCGAGCGAAATGCTCCACAGGCTGGCCAGCCAGCGAATCTGCATCCGGAACAACCACCCATCGGCGCGCCGAGCGGCGGAAAATTTTCGCGTGGTCACGGCAAGGAGGGAAAAACGGAATGAGTACGAAAAGACTTCTTCGTAGGGATGGACCGGGAGGCCCGTCGAAATATTGCCGCGAGAACCGCGGCGCGCCCGGCGGTCGCGCCCTACCAATTTTATGATCGGCGAAGGAATTCAGAGTACAAATCAGCGGCGACATTCGTACGTGCAGGATGATGTTGAAGTCGGCTTTTTCACCGATCCGACCGTCTGCATCGGCTGCAAAGCTTGCGAGGTAGCGTGCAAAGAATGGAACGAAGTGCCTGACGACGGTTTTACCTGGTTGGGAAATTCTTACGATAATACCGGCCACCTCGGGGCATCGACCTGGCGTCACGTCTTGTTTCTTGAACAAGATCAACCAATAGGACGGCAAATTGTCGGTTCGTCAGGCAGTGGGGAAGATCCATTTCGCTGGGTGTTTCTTTCCGATGTTTGCAAGCACTGCGAGCAAGCTGGTTGCCTGGAAGCATGCCCTACCGGCTCAATCGTGCGGACTGAAGTCGGCTCGGTTTTCGTGCAAGACGATGTTTGCAACGGCTGCGGATATTGCGTTGTCTCCTGCCCCTTCGGCGTAATTGATCGCCGGCCAGAACCGCTGCCCAATGCGGGCGGCGCTTTCAAGTGCACGTTTTGTTATGACCGGCAAAAGAGCGGGCTGGTGCCCGCGTGCGCAAAGGTCTGTCCAACCGAATCGATCGTATTTGGGCGACTCGATGATTTGCGCGCCCGCGCATCTGAACGCGTGCAGCAACTCAAACAAGGTGGATACGATGACGCTCAGCTGTACGATCCGCTCGATAGTTCGGTCCGGGGAATTCATGCATTCTTTCTGATTCTCGGCGAACCGCAGGCGTACGGGCTTCCTCCAAAACCACAGGTGCCGACGATTCATTTAAAATCTGCGTGGACGTCGGCGATCGCGACTGCGATCGGCGCGCTGATTGCGGTGTCGTTCGCATTCGCGTTTCTATCTTAAGAAGAACGCTGACCTATGGCTGACGAACGGCGCCTCGAACAACTGCGCGAGCAAGCCTGGGAGAAAGGCGTCGTGTCCGATCGTGGCGTGGATGTTGCCGGTGGACCGATCCCGCACAAACTGCCCACGTCGAGTTCGTCCGATGGACCAGGTTACTTCGGCGAACCAGTTGTTAGGCCGCCGGTCTGGACCTGGGAAATTCCAGTTTACTTTTTCCTCGGAGGGCTCTCCGGAATGTCAGCGGTCATCGCATTGATCGGATTAGTTTTTCATCATGGCGACGTCACGCGTGCAGCAATGTGGTTAGCCGCGATTGGTGCGATTCTCTCCCCGATTTTGCTCATCATGGACCTGGGACGCCCGCGGCTCTTTCTTAACATGCTGCGCGTTTTCAAGTACCAATCGCCGATGTCTATCGGCGCATGGATTCTCCTTGTTTTTGGCAGCTGCGCCGTGCCTGGTCTGATCGCACTGGAGCTTCACCACCGGCAAATCTTTACTGGTGGTTTCGATCACTTTCTACAAATCGCCGCGTCTCTGCTGATTCTCGGCTCGGCGTTTTGGGGCATGTTCCTGGGGACGTACACGGGCGTCTTGTTAGCAGCAACCGCGATTCCTGCGTGGTTTTTACATCGGACGGTTTTGCCGATCCATTTCGGCGTTGCGGGTTTGGGGTCGGCAGCTGCGTTGCTTGAACTGCTTGGCCATCGAATCGCACCGCTTGGTGCGGTTGGATTTCTGGATCTGGCTTGAGATCGACAAGCACGGCAAGGCCGATCGGGCTCTGCGCGAATCACGCTCCGGATGGCTCATCCGCTGCGCCGAAATCTTCAGTGGACCGCTAGCGCTGATCTTACGGCTGACGAATTTCGTTCCTCTGGCCGCGATTTCATTTTTGGTCGGGGCATTGGTTAGCCGGTTCGCCTGGATCGCTGCGGGCAAAGTGTCTGCGTGTGACCCTGAAGCCGTATTCGCATCGCAAAAGTAACACAGGCTTCCAGCCTGTTCTCGTCCAACAAGCATCCTGCTTGTCCACGCTCTCCAGGCTGGCCATCTGATGGACAAGTCAGGTAGGATGCCTGAGTTACAAAATCACGCGCTCGATGTGCGAATAAATATTAAACGACGGCGGACGCAAAAAGCCGATTAGCGTTTGATTGTTTTCTCTCGCGAATTCGGCAGCCAGCGTCGAGGGCGCTGAGACGGCTGCAACGATCGGGATACCCGCAGCAAGTGCTTTCTGCATAATTTCAAACGAAGCGCGTCCGCTGACCAAAAGAACATGGCGATTCAACGGCAACAATTCATCGAGGAACGCGCGCCCGATCACCTTGTCCACGGCGTTGTGGCGACCGATGTCTTCCCGGGCGATTTTCAATTCGCCACTCAACTCAAAAACTCCTGCGGCATGAATTCCACCGGTGCGGGCGAAATCGCCCTGCGCCTTTCCCAATTTTTCCGGCAGCGACAGCAAAGTGGCGATATCAGACCGAACATTTGCCGATTCGATCGCTGGATAATTCTGCCGGATCTCGTCGATACTCGTCTTGCCGCAAAGTCCACAGCTGCTCGAAATCGTACCGAACCGCTGTGTGGAGTTCGGTTTCAACTTCACGCCGTCGGCAAGGTCGACAATCACTCTGTTGTCCGCATCTGCCGAAATCCGTGCGACGTCCTTACGGTGGCGCACGATCGCTTCGGAAACGAGAAAACCAGCGGCGAGCTCTTCATCGTGTCCTGGTGTGCGCATCGTAGTGGCCAGAGCTTTGCCACCAATTCGAATTTCGAGCGGTTCTTCGATAGTTAAATCGTCTCGCAAATATTCGAGCGAACCATCTTGTTTTCGCCGGATGATTCTTCCCGGACCGATGCTCGGCACTTCTTTCATCAATGGGAATTTCAGATATTGTTGCAGCCGGTGGAAATCTGCCATCTTTACATTTCCCGAGGCCATAATTTTTTTGGACATCACGGCCGCGAACCAGACAACTATCCCCCGATCGAAGTGGAATCCATTGAGTGCGTGCCCGGGCACGGGATTCGTCACGACCGATTTTTCGATTACCGGGACAATTACAAGGGACAGATCACATTTTTCTCGATGGAAGTGTTCCATGATCTCTGCGCGGCCCTGCAGCTCGAGAACCGCGATCCGGCACTGACGCGCCGCAACGTGTTAACTCGCGGTGTGGACTTGAATGGATTGATCGGGCAGGAGTTCGAAGTGCAAGGCGTTCGTTTTCGAGGTACCTGTGAATGCCGGCCTTGTTACTGGATGGATCAAGCGCTCCGGGCCGGTGCCGAACAATTTCTGAACGGTCACGGAGGATTGCGGGCGCGGATCCTGACTGCCGGCATAGTCGTTTCAAGCGCGCGGCTGTTGCAAAAAGCCGGATGACCCTGAGCGCGGTGTTGTTGGCGGGCGGAGAATCAACGCGCATGGGCAGGGACAAAGCGACGCTGGAGTGGCACCGCCTGCCGTTATGGGCCTGCCAGTTAGAGAAATTGCGTGCGCTCACTTCCAATATTTTTGTTTCCACGCGATGCGCTGTGCCGTGGCGACCGGCAGACGTTAAGCTCGTCATCGACGAATCGCCGTCGCGCGGCCCGCTTAGTGGATTAACAGCTTCGCTCGCGGTAATAGAGACGGATTGTCTGCTTGTGCTGGCGGTCGACATGCCCTTCATAACTCTGTCGCACTTGAAGAAATTGCGTGATTCGGCCGAACCGGGAGTGGGCGCCGTGCCTGTGGTCAGCGGGAAAGTGGAACCATTGGCGGCAGTGTATCCAAAACGTGCCAGGTCGATTTTCGCCGAAGCCCTCAAAGGAACCGATCACTCCCTGCAACGAGTGGTGCGGCGGCTGACGGCGCTGGAGTTGGTCCGTGAAATACCAATCGGCGCTGCTGCCGATCACTTTTACCGCAGCATTAATTATCCGACTGACCTCCAGCTTTAATCGTGCCCCGTCGCGTCCCTGCTTAACACTTCGTAAGCAATGGATTTGAACCTGTAATTGTTCGACATCTCGGCCGAACACGCGGTCAGTCCAACGATCAGGTCCATCTCAGCGCGCAGAGTAATGCTCTGGCCGGCGCGCGAACGGGGCGGCAAGATTGAGAGCCGGCCATCAATACCCACCTCCACATTCATGAAAATATTAAATGTCGTCGAAATGCGATCGGGCGTAACCCCGTAACGACGCAGATTGGTCGAGAGGTTTTCGAAGCAACTCGGGTGATAGTGCTGGTCTTTGTAGATGATCTGAAAAGTCTCCGGACTGCACGGCGTAAGCAGAAAATCATGCCGGCCGACTTCATCTTCAGTGATGGTAAACATGGGCCGACTGCGGTTCGAGTAGAGGACGTCATTGGTGGTTACATAAATGGTGTTCGCATAATCAATCGTTCGTCCAGACGATAGCCATTCGTTGATGTCGTTTCGATTGAATGCAGTCAAATCCGCAACCTGTTCGCCTTCGCGATCGATCACCCGGAGCACGTCCCCGCGATTGAGTTCGAAAGCGGTGCCGCATTGAGGGGCCAGTGTCTCGATTGCCATTCAATGCGCAATTGGACAGCCGCTGCTCTTTGGCGGCGCACCGCCTGAAATCTTAAACGGTGGACTCCAGTCTGCTTCAACCGCGCGTCCGGAATATTGGCGCGCTTCCGATTGATCGCCGAAATCGCTCAACATGGGATTGATGGAGGCTTGCAGAGCGATGTCCCGGCGCCGAATCGTTTCCTGCATTTTCGTCCAATTTCCATCGTGCCGGAGCCGCTCGAACTGTTCGTGCGGATTAAAAACGAGGGTTGGCCATCCAAACCTCCGAGAACGCCGCGAGCTGCCGCCATGTAAACCGACAACATACAATGGTTCGTGAGCGAAACTGAAAGCGAAGCGCGCATTAGCCGTGTCGGAGGAAACTTTCGCATTCCAAGCATGGCGGAGCACATCGATCTGGTGGAGTTGTTGCAATGCCAACCACAGAAGATCCTCAAATTGTTTCTCGCTGAGAGCCCGCGGTTCGCGAAATATCGCGACGAAGGTAGCAAAAGCGTTCGTTCGTCGCACGTCGGAAAAGATAAACGCTTCCAGGTCGCGCGCGAGCTCGGTCGCGCACTCCTTTGCTCCTAACTCCCGATAAACGCGCAGAATCTGGGAGCCGGAATTCAACGCCGCTTTTGCTCCCAGACAGGGAAATGCAGGATCGGCGACGAACGCGGTAAAGCTCGCTTTCATTTCCTCGTCGGCGCGGGATAATTCGGCGCGGTGACTTGTCGACGACATAGCGCAAAGGAAACGGCTTTGCCGAGCCCAACGGACGGATGTTTTGCCAATCACCGTTAAAACCGGACGACGCTTTGCATGGTGGGATGCGATACTCATACGCATGGTGCCACAGTTGAACTGCGCCTACGTGCTGCCGATGCGGCGAACCAGCTTCAATCCGCATGATGCGGCCAGTTTGCGGCAGTACCTGGAACGATTGAAAGAAGCCGGCTGTGAGGTGATCGTCGCCGACGGTTCGGCACCGGAGGTGTTCGACCAACACGCCGGCGTTCTCGGCACAATTTGCCGGCACGTGCCGGTAGACCGCCGGTTCGGTTATCTCAATGACAAGGTCAATGGGATCTACACCGGCATCGAGCTGGCATCATTCGATCGAATTATCCTGGCCGATGACGACATTCGTTATAGCGCAGCAAATATCCGCACCATCATGCGATTACTCGATCACAACGAAGTCGTTAGGCCGCAGAACTTCCTCGATCCGCTGCCCTGGTGGGCGAAAATGGAAGCGGCACGAATGTTAATCAACCGCGCACTTCTGGCCGCTGCTGATTACCCGGGCACGTGCGCTTTCCGGCGGGGGCGAATGCTTGCGGCGGGTCGCTACGACGGCGATGTACTTTTCGATAACGAAGAAATCATGCGGCATCTTGCGCAAGATGGCTGCACCTTTGCCTACGCGAAGGATTTGTTTGTGCGTAAATGTCCGCCCACATTCCGCAAGTGGACTGAGCAGCGGCCACGACAGGCCTATGAAGATTTCGGCATGCACCTTAAAACCACGCTGTTTTTCGCGTTACTGCCATTGTCCTTCATCATCCGCGGACGGTTCGGCATCGCTGGGTTGGCGGTCTTTTTCCTCACGCTGTCACTCCTCGCAACTTTGATCGCCGCTCGCGGGCGAGCCCGTGGAAAAGCACACGAATTTTTTCCGGCGCACTGCTGTTTTTTTGCGGCTTTGTGGATGTTCGAACGGACGCTCAGCACTTATTGGGCGCTCTACTGGTATCTTATCCGCGGAGGTTATCCTTTCGGCGGCCGCGTCCTTTCCCGCGGAATCGGGCGAGCTTGGTGGAGCGGCGGGCGGGCGGCGGCGACGCAACTTCGCTTGTCGGCGA
>QHOR01000121.1 GCA_003219395.1 Verrucomicrobiota bacterium
CAAGGCCGTTCCAACCGAAACCAGAGAAGACCCAGCCTCGCAGCCATTCCTGCGTCACCCACGCAGCAGCTAAAAGAAAGGCGAGCAGCAAATTGTTCGTCGACCTGATCCACGGCGAGCGCGGCGAAGCTGCAGTGGTTCGGGCTTGAGCCAGCATCTGTTCCCATTTAGTTGGGCCCGGCTCTGTTCTCACTTCTCGTGGCTGAACCAATCCGCAAAACCACGCCCAAAGCGCGAGATAGATTGCCATGTAAAATGCCAGAAGAAACCACCCGAGAACAGTGACGGTTGTAAGCCAAAAGAAAGCCGTCCAGAAAAACGTCAGACCGGTAACATAACCCAATGCGAGGTTGTGAAACCATCGATGGCGCAGCTCTTTGCCTGAAAGCCAAACTGCAGCAATGAGTGGCGTGAGAGCAATCCAGCATAGCCAGGTAAAATTAAACGGCGCAAAACAGCCCGTGTAGAGGAGCCCGCTAGTGATCGCCGCAAGCCACGGCCAGGCCACAGTTAATTTTTTCATCACGTCTGCAACTCAGTCGCGAGCTCCAATCTCCAACATCCAGTCTCCAGAGAAACTTCAAGCACCAAACCACATGGCGCTTCCTATACTGTCATGTTGAGCGGAGCGAAACATCTCTGATTATTGTGTGCGGAGCTGGAAAGAAATGCCAGAGATCCTTCGCTTCGCTCAGGATGACAATTTCGTGTTGAATACGGCGCCTGGATTTCTGAGTTTCAATGATCTCAGCGGCTGCCGCTGGAGACTTAAACAACCCTGCTAATTGTCTTTGCTCAGGCGTGACTCCGCGTCTTTTTGCAGCCAGTCCCAGAGACGATCCAGTTTCTCTTTCACTTCGCTCTTGATTTGATTGAGTTCCACCGGATCGAATTTTCCTTTTTGTGGCCGGCGGTGGGCGAAAAGGTAATACTTGATCTTCGGTTCTGTTCCCGACGGACGCACCGCGACGCGTGTTCCATCTTCTAATTCGAACATCAGCATTTTCTCGTTGGGAATTCGGGCGCCTTCTGCGTCTTTGATCTCATCGGTCTCGAAGTTCCGAATGCTTGCCACCTTTGAGCCGAACACTTCTGGGAACGGATCGTCAGCGTAAGACTTAATCAGGCGTGCGATTTTTGTTGCGCCTTCCGCGCCCTCAAAAACGAGCGAACCGTTTTTCTCGGCGAAATAACCGAACTCGGAATAAATATCATCGAGCAGTTCGTCGACTGTTTTTCCGTGCGTCTTTGCATAAGCAGCTATTTCGCAAAACATGATCACGGCGCCGTTGCCGTCTTTGTCGCGTACAAAATCCGCTCCGCTATAGCCATAACTCTCTTCGCCTCCGGCAACATAAAATGACGAATGGTCCAGACGCAGTTTTCGCGTTTCCTCCTCGAAAAGTTCGACATAGTTCCGCCGCAGATGTTCCGGGATTGCGCGTTCATAATTGCCAAGTTTCGCGCCGATGTATTTGAAGCCAGTCAACGTTTCGACGCACCGCAGACCGTAATGTTCGGCAATCGCTTTTTGCAGATCCGTTGTGACAAAAGTTTTGATAATCACTCCGCGGGAGGCGTTTTGTTTGTTCAGCACGCCTTTTGCAAACAGTGTGCTGATTCGATACCAGGCAAGAAGCGAGCCGATCTGATTCCCGGTGAGCAACTTCATTTTGCCGTCGCGGGCCCGAACTGCCGCGCCGAGTCTATCACAATCGGGATCAGTCGCGACGACCACATCGGAACCTTTCTTTTCGGCTAAATCGACAGCCATTGTTAACGCTTCCGCGTTTTCCGGATTTGGCGATTTGACGGTTGGAAACCGGCCATCGAAATGGTCCTGTTCGGGCACCACTTCGAAATTGAAACCAAGTCGTTTGAGCATTGGTTTGATGATTACACTGCCGGTCCCGTGCAAAGGCGTGTAGACAATCTTTAACGATTTCGCCTCGCGAATCACTGTTGGGTCCAGAACAAGGGTTTCGAGCCGCCGCGTGTACGCTTCATCAATATCCTGACCAATGATTGTTATCTTTCCCTGTCGATCGTTTGGCAGCGGCGTATAGGCTTCGGAGGCGACCGCGTTCACTTTTGCAATGATCCCGCTCGCATGCGGCTCGATCACCTGGGCGCCATCGCTGAAGTAAACTTTGTAACCGTTATCGTACGGCGGGTTATGACTCGCAGTGATCATCACGCCTGCGCTCGCATGGAGATATCGGACCGCGAAAGAGAGTTCTGGCACGGAACGCGGGCCTTCGAACACGAATGCATCGCAACCGTTCTCGGACGCCACTTTCGCAGCAAGCTGAGCGAACTCCTTCGAGAAAAATCGCGGGTCGTACGCGATCACAAATTTGGGCCTCGTTGAAATTTTTGCGCTTCGGTTGCAATCGTGCAGATAGGCGACGAGTCCCTGCGTGGCCCGGCTGATGTTGGAGAAATTCATTGCATTCGTGCCGACGCACGGAAATTCGGGCCGTTCGCTCTCGCGCGCCTTGCCGCGCTCGGCGGCAGTTACGATTTTGCCAATCGTGCGCCCGCGCAGACCGCCGGTTCCAAATGAAAGCCTCCGGTAAAAACGATCGTTTAATTCGGCCCAGTCAGCACTATCAATAAGTTCGCCCACGGATCGGGAATAGAGGTCGGAGGGCGCCGCGCCCAGTACGGCATGAATGTTTTTTGCTGCCGATTCCATTAACTTTCCCTCGGCAACCGCTCGCGAGATTTTGGATTCGAATTGTTTAAAATGGCCAGACATCGCAGCGAACTGTTCCGCCATCTGTGGTTACACGGCAAGCGCTTCACTTGCTGGACGATCGGGCAACGGAAGCGGTCGCCCCTACAATTTGCTCGCTGATCGCGACGCTCGACACACGAGCCTCGCCGCCGGCATTATCCTCCGCGGCCATTCCGAGCCACTTAAAATAGTCATTTCATTCGCGCTCGGTGGAACTCTGCCAGCTAGGCCGTTGCCCAGTTTGAGGTAAATCTTCGCTCGGCAAAGAATCACATCGCCTGATTCTTTAATTCCGCCTTATTGCACGCGCTTTTCAAGTCACGCGCATCAAAGTAGATTCGCTAGGTGACGAACGCTTCGTCAAGGCGCACACAGTGAATCCCCCGAAGTTTTTGACCGAGCTGAAGCGGCGCAATGTTTACCGCGCAGCCGTGGCGTACGGGGTCGTCGCATGGTTTCTCACCCAGCTCACAACGCAGGTCTTCCCATTTTTCGACATTCCGAATTCCGCAGTGCGTTTTGTTGTCATTGCGCTAATGGTCGGATTTCCAATCGCGATGCTGCTCTCGTGGGTCTACGAATTTAGTCCCGAAGGAGTGGTGCGGACGGAAGATCTCGATCCGGTGCGGGCGAGATCGCTTCAGCGTGCTACCGGACGGATTCTCGACTTCATCATTATCGGGGTGCTGCTCCTCGTGATTGCAATGCTCATCGTTGGGCGACGTCCATTTTACAAACAGACTGGCGAGCCGATTTCTCAGAAGAGTATCGCTGTGCTTCCGTTCGAGAATCTAAGCAATGAGAATGAAAATGCTTACTTCGCTGATGGCGTGCAAGACGAAATCCTCACTGGCCTTTCCAAAGTTGCCGATTTGAAAGTCATTAGTCGCACAAGTGTGATGCAGTATAGAAGTTCCGCAAAACGAAACCTGCGCGATGTGGCAAGCGACCTAGGTGTAGCGCACGTGTTAGAAGGCAGCGTCCAGCGGGCCGATGGCCGGGTTCGTGTTAATGCTCAGTTGATCGACGCCCGCACAGACACCCAGCTTTGGGCGGAACATTACGATCGCGATATCGCGGATGTATTTGCAATCGAGAGTGAGCTCGCCGCAAATATAGTTGCACATCTTAAAGCCAAGATTTCCCCTAGCGAAAAGGCGGCGATCGAGAGGCCGTCCACAACGAACCTCGCAGCATATGACCTGTACTTACGCGCTCAGGAACTTTTCGCCGACACATCGGACCCAATTCACGCTAGGGAGAAGCTCCCTCAAGCAGCGCAACTGCTCGATGAAGCTGTCGCACGCGATCCGCACTTCATACAGGCTTGGGCTCTGCTCTCCAGAGTACATGGCGCCGCCTACTTTAGGGGACACGACCACACCCGTGCCCGTCTCAGTCTGGCTAATGCGGCCGTGCAAACCGCTCTGCGCCTTCAGCCGGATGCGGGCGAGGCCCACCTCGCGCTGGCCATTTATTACTACAACGGATTCCGCGATTACGGGCGGGCTCGCAGCGAGCTCATTATCGCCCGCCGCGCACTGCCCAATAACGCCGACGTATTCCAATACACGGGATTAATTGATCGCCGCGAAGGTAAGTGGGAAGAAGCAACGCACAACCTGGAGCGCGCCTTAGAGCTCGACCCGCGCAACTTCTTTAAACTTGAGCAACTCGCTTATAACTATCAATGGCAGCGTCGCTACGCCGAGGAAGCCCGAATCTACGATCGCGCACTGATGATCGTACCGGGCAATCCGGCAACCCGGATACTCCGCGCATTGATTGTGTTGGATTGGCAGGCGGACATCAAGCCATTTCAGACCACACTAGCCACTTTGCTCGCTGAAAATCCCGATCTGCCG
>QHOR01000122.1:0-4493 GCA_003219395.1 Verrucomicrobiota bacterium
GAGGCTGATGCCGTTGCGGTCTGCCCTGCTTTGCCAACCTCCTCTCTGTTCGTAGATGACGGTGCGGGTTCGTTTTCGAAAGTGAAGCTTGATCACACCGAACTTGGAAGCGTGCTTGGATAGCGGCGGACGCATTGACCAAATGTTTTCTGAAAAGAATTTACGAAGTAGTCATCGCGGTAAACGGGAGGCAGTTAGACAAAAGATTGAGAATGGAACTTAAGAGCTGGCTCACTAATCCGGCAAAGGACCAACCGCCTGGTTGAGCGGCATGGTGCGGATTAATTTCTTTTCCAGAACATCTAGGTCGCGATAACTGTTAAAACCTTTGCTCACATCCAAGGCATATAGCTCCGTTGGTTCACGAGTAGCTCCTAGTTCGTAGCGAAGCGTGCAGCATGCGTTTCACTTCGGCGCGAGCGAAGCCAGGAGTTCACCAAATCGCGGGTCTCCCCGCAAGGAATCCCAGTCCGGGCTCTGTTTCAGTTCTCCATAGGTGATCCCGACTGGGAAGCGGACCGCGGTCGCGAGCTGTTCCAAAGCAGCGTCTTTCTCTCCGCACCAGGCATAGATCATCGCAAGGTTGGACACCCATGCCGGTCCGACCCAGGAATCTTTGGCGGTTGGAAGAACTTCACAGGCGCGTTTTCCTTCTTGCACTGCTTCCTTGCAACGGCCAAGCATAGCATCGGTTAGGCCGAGATAACTCCAGCCCTGCGAATACTCGGGTTGCTCGCGAGTTGTGCGCTCGAAAATGCTTCGAGCGGCGGTGAGAGCGCTTTGAGCAAGTTCATTGTTCCGGAACAACCAAGCCGTGCGTCCGACACAAAACTCGCGCGGGACAGAGGCCTCATTGTAACTATTGGCGATGCCTTCGGCAGGAATGAGTGCAAGCGCCTTTTCAGATTCGTTTTTGTCACGCTGCATCCAGCTGCTAACCAACAAGGGAAAAGCAACGCCGCGAGCCGCGTCAGGACCTTCTTGCGCAATGAGCTGCAATGGTTTGCGCCATTCGGCAGTGTCGCCCGTTTGCGCGAAAGAACTAAATCCAAGTGCGTAGCTAACGAACGGATCGTTCGGCTGGATGTTTAACGCCTGCTCATACAGGCGCTTTGCTTCGGCGTAGCGGCGCATCCCTTCGAACGTCGAGGCGGCTTCCATTAGGGCGAAGAAGTTTCGCGGGTCCAGCTCGACGGCACGCTTGAAATTAGTTTCAGCTTCCTGCCAGCGCGCGGTTCGGCGGGCCACGGCGCCCATTACAATGTAAAGGCGCGCCTCGTTAGGCAAAAGCTGGGTGGCTCGTTTCAGCTCCGCCAAGGCCCGATCGTAATCACGAAATCCATGGTACGCATAGAGGCCTTTCATCCAGTGCACTTCTCCGGCATCCGGCTGTATCTCTTCGGCCTTTTGCAGTGCGGCACGCGCCATTTCACGGCGCTGTTCGGTATGATCAAATCCCGCCCAATAAAGATCGAGGTGTGTTTCGGCCATAAGGCAGTAGGCGCGCAGAAATTTCGGATCGCGCCGCACAGCTTCCTCCAGCAAGCTGATTCCTTGAAGCAAGCTTGCCTTTGCGTCCGGATCATTTGCCAGGTCGTCCAGCTGCCGCGCTCGCAAATAAAGATCGTAAGCGACAGGGTCGGTCGTGGACGGCTTTTCCATTTGGGCTTTTTCGTTAGGCGATAAATGAGCTTGTAGTTGCCGCGCGATGGCTTCAGCGATCTCGCTCTGAATGGCGAACACATCCGCAAGATCGCGGTCGTAGGTTTGCGCCCATAGATGGGCATCGTTGCGAGCGTCAATCAATTGCGCATTTACTCGCACCTTATTGGCCACCCTTTGGACGCTACCTTCCAGCACATGGCCGACACCCAGTAATTGTCCGATCTCTCGCAGGTTGCGCGTAGCCGCGCTCTTGTATTGCATGACACTCGTCCGGCTGATGACCTTCAACTCGGCCACCTTTGCGAGGTCCGTCAGGATTTCGTCCTGAACGCCATCGGCAAAAAATGAGTTCTGCTTGTCGTCGCTGAGATTCTCAAATGGTAACACCGCGATGCTCTTTTCCGGTCCGGCCTTGGAAGACGCGGCCGCGGAGACATTCGTGGGCGGTCGGGAACGAAATTCCTTGAGAATTGCCGGCGTAAAAATCACTGCGACTGGAACCAATGCGAATAGAATCAGTCCAGCAACGACGATCGGGATCAACGATCGAGAATGCTTACGCGGAACATCAGATGAAGACGCTTCCGTTCTGGTCTCGTTGAATTTCATCGGCCGCCGCGGATTGCCAATGAGGTCGGCGTAAAGATTGACCACCGAAATGACGAGGCCGTGTTTCACCTCCACACTGCCGAGATCGTGCAGGTACGGCTGCCACCGACGCGATTGGGCCAAATCGTCCGCCACGCGTTTCGATACAAGAATGTGTCCGGCATCGCCGCAATCCATGATTCGTTGGGCGAGGTTGATTCCTGCGCCGGTGATGTTCTCTCGTTGATTCACATCAGTTACGTGATGAACCGGGCCGCTGTGAATGCCCATTCGTATTGGCAGATTAGGTTTGGCTCGCAGAGCCTGAGCGATTTCCAGCGCGCATTCCACCGGATCCTCCTCCGAGCTGGTGAAGACCAATGCCATGCCATCGCCAGTCGGGAGCAGGACCAACGCTCCGGCGGCTTCGGCATCGCGCGCTGACTGTGTGTTTCGAACCATCGCGTTGAGCTCGTGAAGAGCTTCTGATTGCTCGTCCGTGGTCAGCTTGGAATAACCGACGATGTCGATAAACAAAACGTGCCCGATTTCCAAACGTAGTTTGCGCTTTTCTTGCTCGATCATCTTAAGTCGTTAGGCTCGGCGAATTCGCTTGGATTGAGGTTCGCTATAATATCGCCGGTGTCGCTGAGACGCATTAACATTTGTGCCCGTAAGTCCTGATAACGGGTGGGCGGCGGCGGCTCGAGTGTTGATGAACGGTGATTAACCAGCGTACGCTGTTGAAGAAATTTATTTCGGCGCGAGCGAGGCAAGCATTCTTTCAAACTGGGGGTCGCTGTGCAGCGGTTTCCACAGCGGGTGAAACTTGAGTCGCGCGTAGTTGATGTAGCTCGGTATCGAGACCAGCTTTTGAAGTACTTCGATCGCGCGGTCCTGTTCACCAGTCCAGGTATAAACTTGACCAAGGCCTTCCAGCACTAATGCGCCGTCATAGATGTCTGTCGAGATCGGCATCAGATCGATGGCGTGTTGTCCTTCTTGCAAGGCGAGTTCCTTCTGACCCAGGCCTGCATCGACCTGGGCTAACACTGCGATTGTCCGCGCATGTTCCGGCTTAACCGCCAATCGCTCGGCGAGAATCGCTCGTGCCGAACGAAAGGCAGCGACAGTCCCGGCCGAATCGCCCTTATCTCGGGCGATCAGCGCCTCAAACCAAGCTTTCGGGTAATAAAAGCTGTAGTCAATGTCCTGGAAATCCGATCGCGGTGAGGCAGTCAGGACCCGTTGCGCTTCGGCAAAGTTGCGGTCGATCAGCGCCAGGAATATTCGGACAGGAGTTTGTCCTCCGCCTACATCCATCTCCGGATTTTTGGCGAGCACCTCGCGCAACGCTGTTGAGTTGCCTGTTCCGTTGAAAAGAGCTGAGTTCCGCCGAAAGAAAACAATTGGGGTACGTTCTCCCGCAGCAAGGACGCTCTCATAAACCTGCGCCGCTAAAAGGTGCTTGCGTTGCAGATTGTAGGTATCGGCGAGCAGATTGTAAGCATTGGGATTTCGCGGATCGAGAGCGACCGCAGTAGAGAAATCGCGCTCCGCTTGAGGCCAATTGTTGCGCCGTCGATTGATGTAGCCGTCGAGAATAAAAAATGGCGTGCTGTTAGGCAGGCCCGGGCGCGCGAGAGCGAGTTCGGCCAGCGCGCCGTTGTAATCGCGATGACAACGAAAAAGAAAATCGCCTTTTGCAAAATGGGCTTCGGCCGAATCCGGCCGCAGCCTCAACGCAGTCTTGATTGCCGTCTCAGCCAAACGAACCCGATCGGGCGTCGGATCGAGATCGAAGAAGTAGAGCAGATCGTTTGCGCGGGCCGCATAACAATACGCGGAGAGAAAGTGTTCGTCTCGTTTGATCGCCTCTTGCAGCAATTGCAACGATTTCAGCAACGCGGCTCGCACGTCCTCGGCAATGAGATAGCTATCAACGATTTGTTTCGCTTGAAGGTAAAGCTCAAACGCGACCAGATCCTGAGTAGGGTGTTCCTCGATCTCGGCTTTTTGCTGGGGCGAAAGTCTTGCCTTGAGCTGCGAGACGATTGATTGCGCGAGTTCGCTTTGAATTGCGAACAGGTCCGCTGCGGTCCGGTCGTAGGTCTCCGCCCAAACGTGTGTATCGGTGCGAGCATCGATTAATTGCGCATTAATACGGAGCCGGTCCCGCGATCGCTGGACGGAACCTTCAACGACATACGCGACCCCGAGTTGTTTACCGATCTCGCGCA
>QHOR01000122.1:4531-6646 GCA_003219395.1 Verrucomicrobiota bacterium
GCGCGCGCTGGTGTGGCTGATCACTTTCAGCTCCGATACCTTTGCCAGATTGGTAAGGATTTGGTCCTGCACGCCGTCAGCGAAATAAGTATTCGTTTTGTCATCGCTGAGGTTCTGGAACGGTAGCACCGCGATCGATTTTGCCGAGATGTCTGCCGCGGCGCCGTTTGTACTCGGTGCGCTGTAGCGGCCGAGAAAAAATAGTCCGATAGAAACAAAACCGCCGATAACCGCGACATAAATCCAAGCCTGAGATTTTATTCGCGGCTTCGCAAGATCGACGTCTTCGGTTCGTTTTACCCCTTCTGGCGTCAGCTCAAATACCCAGGCGAGGACAAGTGCAATTGGAAAACCAATGATGATTAACAAGACAATCAATTGAATAACCCGATTTGACACCCCGAACACCGGAAGAACTTGCGCGATGCCTTGCGCCAGGGCCCAGCCAGCGACTGCGTACGCCACCGCAACTTTGTAAACATTCCGCCGCTTCAGCTCCCCGAAGAAGCTCTTCGGATTTATGGGCCCGTCTGGCACACGGTCAATGTATCAGCAAGAGTGGGCCTTGCTCGATTTGCTACTCATCAAAAACCATCTCGATCTTCGCTCGAGCAAATCTGCTGCGCTCAAATTTTTCCGACGCATTGAAAAGGCAGACCACGACGAAGCGGATGCGTTCACTGTTTCTTTTCCTCTTCGAGCTTCGGCAACTCAATATTCTTGTCTTTCAGCGTGCCGGAGAACGCCTTAATGAACGCATTGCGAAATGCGTTGAACACCGTTTCAATAATGTCCGGCCGCGGACTATCGAATGTGCCGGAAAATGGGACCTTCGTGCCGAAACGATCTTTTGGATGATTGCGCACGATCTGGGTTATCCCGCCAAGGATGGCCTGCCAGACAAAACTGATAGGATTTGCCGCATCGTGTTCGGGATTGAAGATCCCCATGTGATCAAACACCGGCTCAACGTAGCCGCGGTATGCGCCCTCCCGCGCACTTGCTTCCATGGCCATTTTGAACGTGCCCTGCTCAAAGGTAAAATTGCCGTAGGCCTTGGCGAAATCGTTAAGCTTCACCAGCGGAATTTCTTTTATTTCGACATTCAACGCGAAGGTCGGCTTAGCGGCATATGGATCGAGTGAAATTTGGGTGCGCACGTCGCCAACTCGCAAGGGACGTCCTTCTGCCTGGACCTCCGCAACCAGAGTCTTGGACAATTTTTTGCTATTGGTGAGATTGGTCGCAACCATCTGCACGTTATCCACGACCAGATCGACATCTCGTTTCTTGCTGAAATCGCGGTAGTGGATCTCGCCGCCTTGTACGCTGAAATGATTGATTTTTAATGGATAGAGTTGCTTGATCTTTTGTGCCCAAGGTTCATCTATTGGCGCCTGACGTGAGGCTTCAGTCGGACCATTGACAAGATTGATTTTAGGTCTGTACAACTGGATCTCGCCCACGAGCGAGTGTTCAAAGATCAGCGCTTTCCATTCCACGTTAAAATCGATGAGCGGCGCGGAAAAGAACGGCACCGGCACGTGTCCGCTCGTTTTGACAATGTCGAGGTTGTGAATCTGATAGGCGCCCCGCCAGAGATGGAGCGTGACGGAGGCAACATGAGCACGATAGCCGTGAATTTCAGACAGCTTCCGGTTAACATAATCGCGCACCCAAATGGCAAGGTAGGTGTGCACGACGACAACGATTGCTACCGAAAGAATCAGCAGCCAAAACCACCAACGTCGGCTAAGCCATCTTAAGTACGACATCCCTTTGTTTTCCCTCCCATGTATTCTACGACGCTCCCGTATTCAGTGGCCGTGACACTACAGAGCGCGATCATCTAACCTGCGCCGAATTGCGCCGCATCGGTCCCCGTAGTCACCCACAGTACAAACGAGCTTGAAAATCTACCGAGTCGCAGTCACCGTCGTGGACCGAAAAATCGAGTTGATATGTCAGAACCAACAGAATCAAAGCGTTTGCTTTCGTACCTAATTGCGGAGTGGGCATGCTCCCTGAAGTACGAGCATCTTTCGCCCCAAGCCATCCAAGCAGCGAAATTATTCTGGTTCGATTCCATTGGCTGCGCGCTTGGTGGCAGCCGGC
>QHOR01000123.1:0-592 GCA_003219395.1 Verrucomicrobiota bacterium
GTCCACAACATAGCGCAAAGGAAACGCCTTTGCCGAGCGCAATGGACGGAAGTTTTGCCAACTCGCAGCTAAACCAGACGACGCTTTGCGGGCTGGGGTGCGATAGTCATACGCATGGTGTCACAGCTGAATTGCGCCTACGTGCTGCCGATTCGGCGAACCCGCTTCAATCCGGGTGATGCGGCCAGGTTGCGCCAATACCTGGAAATGTTGAAAGAAGGCGGCTGTGAAGTGATCGTCGCCGACGGTTCGGCGCCGGAGGTGTTCGATCAATACGCCGGCATTCTTGGCGCAATTTGCCGGCACGTGCCGGTAGACCGGCGGTTCGGTTATCTCAATGACAAGGTCAATGGGATCTATACCGGGATCGAGCTGGCATCATTCGATCGAATTATCCTGGCTGATGACGATATTCGTTATAGCCCGGCAAATATCCGCACCATCATGCGATTACTCGATCACAACGACGTCGTTAGGCCACAGAACTTTCTCGATCCGCTGCCCTGGTGGGCGAAAATGGAAGCGGCACGAATGTTAATCAACCGCGCACTTCTCGCCGCCGCTGATTACCCGGGCACGTGCGCTTTCCGGC
>QHOR01000123.1:605-5223 GCA_003219395.1 Verrucomicrobiota bacterium
CTTGCTGCCGGTCGCTACGACGGCGATGTACTTTTCGATAACGAAGAAATTGTCCGCCATCTTGTGCAAGATGGCTGCACCTTTGCCTACGCGAACGATTTGTTTGTGCGTAAACATCCGCCCACATTTCGAAAGTGGACTGAGCAGCGGCCACGGCAAGCCTATGAAGATTTCGGCATGCACCTGAAAACCACGTTTTTTTTCGCGTTACTGCCATTGACCTTCCTCATCGGCGGATGGTTCGGCAGCGCTGGCATGGCGGTCTCTTTTCTCACGGTGTCACTCCTGGCAACTTTGATCGCCGCTCGCGGGCGATCTCGTGGAAAAGCACGCCAATTTTTTCCGGGGCACTGCTGTTTCTTTGCAGGTTTGTGGATGTTCGAACGGACACTGAGCACGTATTGGGCGCTCTACTGGCATATTGTCCGCGGGGGTTATCCTTTCGGCGGTCGCGTCCTTTCCCGCGGAATCGGGCGGGCTTGGCGGAGCGGCGGGCGGGCAGCGGCGGCGCAACTTCGCTTGTCGCCGAAGTCGTGAGTACGCGCGATTCATTCGCGCGCCTTGGCGATATTCCATCGGAGAGTTTCCGGCGCCAGCTCCACGAGTTGGCAGATTGGATCGCCGATTACCGAGCGACCATCGGCAACCGGATTGTCGCACCAAACACGGTGGCAGGCGCCATCGTCGGGGCCTTACCAAGTCATCCGCCAGAACAGCCCGAGCCTTTTGCCAACATCTGGAATGACTTCGAGGAAATTGTTCTGCCGGGCATTGTGCATTGGGGTCATCCTCAATTCATGGGCTACTTTGGTTCGACCACGACCGGGCCCGGCATTCTGGCGGAAATGATCGCGGCAGCGTTGAATGTGAACACGATGACGTGGCGAACGTCACCAGCAGCGACCGAACTCGAGACGGTGGTTTTACGATGGCTGCGCGAATGGCTTGGTTTGCCGGAAAGTTTTGAAGGAGTGGTTTACGACACTGCCTCGATTTCGACGCTGCACGCTCTGGCCGCTGCTCGCGAACAAGCCGCCAGCCTCGTACGCGAGTCCGGACTAACCGGGCGGGACCTCCCCGTTTTTCGCCTTTACACTTCTGATCAAGCCCACAGCTCAGTTGAAAAAGCGGCAATCGCCCTCGGTCTCGGCGAACGAAACGTCCGGCGCGTGTCAACCGACTCCGCCTTCCGAATGGAAATGACTGCTCTCAAGCAGCTCGTCGAAGAGGACCTCCGTCGCGGTTTTAAGCCGATTGCGGTCGTGGCGACGGTCGGGACCACATCGTCAGCGAGCATTGATCCAATTGAAACCATCGCACGATTTTGCCGCAAACACACGATCTGGCTCCATATCGACGCGGCGTACGGAGGCGGCCTGGCGCTTCTCCCGGAAGCGACCGCGATCAGAGAGGGTTGGGCGGACGCCGACTCGTTCGTCATCAATCCACACAAGATGCTTTTCGTGCCGTTCGATTTCAGCGCGCTCTACGTGCGTGAAATCGCGCGGCTCCGCCGCGTGTTCGCGCTCGTCCCCGATTATTTAGGCGGCGACTCGGCGCGGGCCGAGATCGATTACATGGATTACGGCGTGCAACTTGGCCGGCGTTTTCGCGCGATCAAAGCATGGTTAGTGTGGCGGAGCTTTGGACGAGAAGGAATGGCCGCGCGTATTCGCGAACATTTGCGCCTCGCCAGACTGTTCGCGCAATGGCTGGAGAAGGACGGGCGTTTTGAAATCCTGGCGCCGGTCACGATGGGAGTTGTTTGCTTCGCCCCGATCGGTTACTCCGACGAAGCCTGCGGCACACTCGTGGACCAGTTAAACGCGAACGGCGAAACCTACCTGACGCGCACCAAACTGCACAGTCGAGTTGCCATCCGTCTCGGACTCGGCAACGTGTTAACCACAGAAAAACATGTGCAGAAAGTTTGGCAATTAATCCGCGACGCGATTGAATAACCGCGCGAAAAATTGTCCGTAGGTCTGCCGCGGGCACTGCTGGCGCCTACAGTTTCCACACAAGGGCCAATGCAAACATGCTCTTGCAAGTCACTTGCGGTTGTTCGATAAGTTCCGCTGCAATTTGAGATGGTTATGAGATTGTCAATCCTGCGGGCCGCGGCACTGCTTTTTTCGCTCCCGGCGTGCGCGTTCTCGGCGAACAACGTCGTAAATCTTTCGCATTACGACATGATGCGGCCGGATTTTACCGCGATGAAACGTGAAGGTATCGTGGGCGTAATTCACGAAGCGACCTATCCGCGGTTCGAGCGCGATGCAAAATATCTGGACCGGCAAATGGGCGCGCTACAAGCCGGTTTGCTCTGGGGCGCCTATCATTACGGGGATGCGACTGATCCTGTTCGGCAGGCCGATCATTTTCTCAGTGTTGTATCCAATGCTTGGGCGCAGGCTAATCCCGTAACTCGGCCGTCGGGCGTCCTCCTCGTGCTCGATTTCGAAAAGAATGGTCACTATCCCGGTGGCACGATGCGGGTCGATCAGGCTGTTACGTTTGTTGAGCGAATTCGCGAGCGCACCGGCAGATATCCGGGCATTTATTCCGGCGAATACCGCTTGGCGCAGGTCCTGAATAGTCGCAGCGTGACAAATGCGCAGAAAAAGACGCTGACAAATTGTTGGTTGTGGATCGCAAATTATCACAAGGAGCCGCGGGCGACCGCGCCGTGGGGCTACTGGGCTCTCTGGCAATATTGCGGCGACGGAAAAGGCGCTCTCCCGCGTTCCGCTTACCCGATAAGCGTTGCAAACATCAGAAAGGCCGAACGCAACATTTTCCGCGGGAGCCAATCGGATCTGCGCGATTTCTGGCAGCAACGGGGGTGGAATCCGGCAGGAGGGAAACCTCTACGCGGCTCCGAGGCTACTGTCGCCGCCGATTAACGGGAGCGTGCCTTCGGCGCCGCCCTCTTGAGCCGCGCAGTTCGCGCTCTCGTCACCTCGCTCAAATCTACGGCGCTACAGCCGTTCCTGCTTTTTGAATGCCTCGCTGCGTTGTGAGATAAACTGCAAAGCTTCCGAGCCAATGCCCGCCTTCGTAATGTGCACCAGTTACGGCTGCCAGCCCCGCGCGCCGATGCGCGTCTGCCGCAGTTTGCAGCGACGCTCTCCGCTCATCATCGTTTGGCAGCGCGGACAAAATTCCTTCCAGCATCCAGGCGCGGCTCAGATTCAGTCCGTCCAGATGCGCGAGCTTGGGATCGCTCGGATCGGGCGAGACGACCGGTTTCAGCCAGTCACCGTTTCCCGTCATCGGAATCTGTGGCATGAAATCACTGAGCCATTTCGCGAATTCTGCTTGCGACAAAATTCGACGCATCACGTCTGCTTCGCCCAGACAGGGCGACAGAAAATCTTCCCCTGAAGGCTCGTAATTGAGCGGACAATCTCTATCCGCCAGGAAAAACTTTCTCGCTGAATCCTCAACGATCTTGGCAAAAGAATCATCTTTCGTCGAGCGCGCGTAATCCAGCATGAGCCCAAGCCCGAATGCCGTTTGATCATGTTCGCCGATGCGCACCGGATGCGAAAGTTTCGGCAGCCAAGCTTTCAATCGCTCGATTGCTGCGTCTTCGACTGGACGCACGTTGGCTGACATCTCTCGCGCCTGATCATCGTCCCACTCGCGCAACTCGGCACACAATTGCAGGAACCAGGCCAATCCATATGGACGTTCAAAACTGGCGCGGCCTTCTCCACGAAGATACGCAGCTTCCTGTTTCAAATTTTCCTTCGTAAGGCTTTTGCGCAGCGCATCCCGCGCCTGCGCGGCAAATGGTGCAGATGGAAACGTCCGCAACAGTCTCACGAGCAGCCAGTGTCCGTGGACCGACGAATGCCAGTCGTAACACCCGTAAAATGCGGGCGTGAGCTTGCGCGGCGGCGCCACATCCGCATCGCTGTTCAGCACATGACTGATCTTGTTCGGGTACTGCTTGCCGACGCAAGCCAGCGCCAACTTTGCGAACCGTTCCGCGACCTTTTCATCGAAGGTCGGCGGCGGCGGCGCGGGAAACGCCGGCAAGATCGATAGCCCAAACAACAAAATCGAGAGTCCAGGCCAGCCGGGCATACAAAATCGACATCGCCCGTCGCTGCTACATTTTCAAGCGCATCGTTCCGGCGAGCGCACGCTTGCAGCGTGCTGACGATGCAAGCGTGCGCTGCCCCGAAAGTTGCGTTCACGCGCGCCGCGGCGAGAAGTTAAGACTTATGCCAAATCGAGTTTGCATTTTCGCTTGCGCATCGCTCGGCCTTGCGCAACTCACCGCCGTGTCCGCTGCCGATCTCGAGAACAATCCCTTGCTGACAGAAAGCTCGCTGCCGTATCACGTCCCGGCGTTCGACAAGATCAAGGACGAACACTTCGCGCCAGCAATCGAAGAAGGTATGCGCCAGGAGCTCAAGGAAGTTGAAGCGATAGCGAACGATACCGAGAAGCTCCGATGCGGACAAGGAAAAGCTCAAGAAAATCAACGCCGAGCTGGCAACTTTGCAGACTCAATTCGAACAAAATGTGTTGAAGGAAAAGAACGCATCGTCGGTAGTTGTCGATCGCAAGGAAGACCTGCGCGGTCTTTCCGATAGCCAGATGT
>QHOR01000128.1 GCA_003219395.1 Verrucomicrobiota bacterium
CATCCTGGTGACCGAAGACAACGAGATCAACCAGCAGATTGCCGTGGAGTTGCTGGAGGGGACGGGCGCGACGGTGACAGTCGCTAACAATGGACGCGAGGCGGTGGATCTACTGTCGAACGGACCGCAGCCATCCCCGTTCGACGTGGTGTTGATGGACCTGCAAATGCCGGAGATGGACGGCTATCAGGCGACCGCCAAACTGCGTTCCGATGCGCGTTTCGCAGCATTGCCGATCATCGCGATGACGGCGCATGCCACGCTCGAAGAACGCCAGCGCTGTCTCGCCTCTGGCATGAACGATCATATCTCGAAACCCATCGATCCCAGTGCACTGTTCGAAACCGTGGCGCGGTATTGTCGGTTCGCCCCGGAAACCTCGGCATCCGTCCCGGCGATCGCTAAAACTCCGGGCGCTGCTGTGCAAAAGGACGGCATTGTCATGGAGATACCAACCGTGGAAGGGCTCGATTCCGCCGACGGCCTGCTGCGCGTCGCCGGCAACCGCAAACTTTATTTGAAACTGCTGCGCCAGTTCTGCGCGCAGAAGTCGGACGCGCCCGGTCTAATCACCGAACTGCTCAAGGCCGGTGATTTGCCTGCGGCTGAGCGCAAAGCACACACTGTCAAAGGAGTCGCTGCTAATCTTGGGATGAAGGCGGTGCAGTCAGCGGCGGGTGAATTGGAGAAAGCCATTCACGATGGCGCCGACGCAGCGCACTTGGAATCTCTGCGCCAGCAGTTCGAGACCGTGCTCACCCCGCTTATTGACCGTATCCGCGCTGCGCTGGGCGAAGAAACCGCATGCCCCGCCGCGCCCAAAGGCGTGGTTGATCCTGCGCAAATGAAGTCAGTGATCGAGCAAATGACCAGTTACCTGGGCGAATTTGACGCTGCGGCATGCGATTGGCTTGAAGCTAATCGCGGCGTCTTTGCTGCACTCTTTTCAACCGAGGAGTTTGGAAGATTGAGCAACAGGTCCAGGGGTACGCATTCGGTGAAGCGCTGGCCCAGTTGGGAAAAGCGGCCGCGCCGCCCCGCGTCTAAGTGATCGTGGACAGTAAGGAAATCTGATTATGCCTTCTCGCATCCTAGTGATCGAAGATGAGCCGGCGAACATCCAGACCCTCTCAACCGTCCTTAAGGAGCGCGGTTATCAAATCAACATCGCCACCAATGGCCGACAGGGGCTCGAAGTTTTAGAACGCATTCGCCCCGATTTGATCCTCCTTGACATTATGATGCCCGAGATGGACGGCTTTGAAACGTGCCGTCGCATCAAGGCTTCAACTGGCTTGCGGGAAATTCCGATCATCTTTCTCACCGCAAAGACCGATACGGCAGACATCGTGCGTGGCTTTGAATTGGGCGCCGTGGATTACGTCGCTAAGCCGTTCAACGCGCACGAACTGCTGGCGCGCGTGAACACCCATCTCACCCTGGATTACCTCCACCGGGAGAACGAGCGTCTGCTCCTCAACGTGCTGCCGGCTTCCATCGCCAACAAACTCAAACAGCAGGCCGGGATCATCGCTGAGCGCTTCGACGACGTGTCCGTTCTCTTCGCCGACATTGTCGAATTTACCCCCTTGTCGGCCCGGCTTTCGCCCGCCGAGTTGATCGAGTCGCTGAACCGTGTTTTCTCGGGGTTTGATGAGCTCGCCGACGACCACAAGTTGGAAAAAATCAAGACCATCGGCGACGGCTATATGGTGGCCGGCGGCCTAATCGAGCAGAATGCGGATCATCTTGCCACTATGGCCACCATGGCGCTGGCGATGCACGAAAGCGTTCGCAAATTGAACGGCGAGTTCGGCGACCTTAGCTTGCGCATCGGGTTGCAGGTCGGCAGCGTCATTGCGGGCGTCATCGGCATCCGAAAATTCATTTACGACGTCTGGGGTGACACGGTAAACACCGCAAGCCGGCTTGAATCGCAAGGCGCGCCCGGTTGTACTCACGTCAGCGAAATGGTGTTCGAGAGACTGCAAGGACGCTTTGCTTTCGAGGCGCGAGGAACGATTGAACTCAAGGGTCGAGGTCCGATGAACACTTATTTTCTGCGGGCACCAACGGCATGACAGACTTCTCGGACTGCCGAGTTCTGCTCGTGGACGATGTCAGCGCGATCATGACAATTCTGGTTGAGGCTGAAGCCGGATCACAAACTCAGCTTTGCACTAAATGACGAGAGATCCTGCACATTATCGCCAGCACATCGCTGGACCTCGTGCTGGTCGGTGTCGAGATGCGCGAGCCGATCGATGTCATTGACCATTAGTCCGTAGTCTCTTGAACCCATGTAAAAGGTCTCGTCTTGTGAGACTGTGGCTGGCAAATTATGAGGGAAATTCAAGAACTGTCTATGACCCTAAAGTCTTATTGACACGCGAATTTTTGACGGACACGATGGGCGCGTTCAAACAAAAGGAGTCCAAAATATGAAAAAATATTGTTCAATCGTTAACATCTTCAGTCTGGCTTGCGCTTGCCTGATCTTCGCCGGTTGCACCGCCAACCAGGGTGGTTTAGGGAACGCGCCAATACCTGCAAATTCAGGTCGTGTGATTGTTACTCGGGTCGCAAATTTCGGGGAAGATCTCAGCCTTACCTTATCTGTCGATGGCAAGGACGTGGGAAGCTTTACCGAGGGCCGACAGTACAATGGCTACTTGCCGGCAGGCCAGCACGTGCTCACCGCCCGGGTTGATCCTAATCGTACTGGCACCAGTCCTGCGCGGAAAAAGCTGACTGTACAAGCTGGCCAGACTTACTCATTCACCGCAGCCTGGTCTGGACAAAAGCTGGTTTTGGTAAGAAATCCGTAAACAATGTTGCCACGTCTGTGTTGCTCTAATTGCCGCCCCGGACGGGCGCTGCGCGCAATCGCGGCCCTCGTTGTCATTGGTCTTCTAAGCGTGTTGTCATCGTCGGCGCTGGCTGCGAATCCGGCGGAAGAAATGGCCAAGGTGGGGACCACTGACCCCAAGGGCAATTCCTGGCTGTCGATTCAACACAGTGTCGAACAGTTCGGGCATCCGGAATTCATTCTACGGCTGTTGCTCAGCCTTAGCCTGGCAGTGGGTTGCGCATGGGCAATTGCATGGCATCCACGCCGAGCGTCGCTTGCCGATCCACTTGCTGATCTTGAGGAGCGCAAGGCGCTCATACTTCTTGGCGTAGTCGGCGCCGTTGTTGCAGAACTAAGTGGAACCAGCCAAACGCTCGCGTTTGTTATCTTCGGAATCGGCGCGCTGCTTCGATTTCGAACCGTACTCGATAATCCGAAACTCACCGGGAAAGCAATCATGGTTGTAGTAGTCGGCCTCGCCTGTGGCATGGGATCATGGGCCATGGCTGTCTTTGTTACCGCGTTTAGTTGGGTACTCGTCTACTGGCTCGATTCGCATTCGAGCTGCCGGGTCAGGATTAGACTCGATGACGGAGAGGATCCGAAACCAGTATTTGGCACGGTGCAATCGTTGTTAGTCTCTCACAAATGCCGGCTTCAGAGTTCCGCGCTTTACGAAGATAAGGGGCAGATGGTGTTTCTACTGTACATCCCGACCGGAATTGACCCAAGGCAACTCGAGGCAGAAGTGCGATCGAGCTTGAAGAAGCATCATGTCTCCAAGATCAATGTTGACGTGGTTTAAGCTTGTTTGATTGTCGCGAGCGCGTGAGTCGTAACCTGGATGCACAAATGCCTCTTCATCGCGGTCCTTGTTGGTTTCACGTTCGCAGTAACGGCGCATGCACAAGATGGGCCAAAAAACTCAGTCGTGCTGATCATCCGGCATGCGGAAGACGCCGACACCGGCGACGGTATCTCGTCGCTCGGCCAGAAGCGGGCTGACGCATACACGAATTACTTTCTGAACTTAACCGTCGATTCCAAGCACCTTGAACCTCAAGTAATTTTCGCTGCCAAAGACTCAAAGAAAAGTCACCGTCCGCGCCTGACAGTAGAGCCATTGGCGCAGGCGGCAAAATTGAAAATCGATACACGTTTTGGCAACAGTCGATCCGCTGAGTTAGCCGCTGACCTGCGTGCAAAGTACCAGGGAAAAGTGATCCTGATCTGTTGGCGTCACCCGTACGTTCCTGCTCTGCTCGATGCATTGGGAGCAAATGCCAAAACCTTTCTGCCGAATGGCAAATGGCCCGGAGCGATCTTCAATTGGATTATCCTGCTTAGCTTCGATCAGGAGGGCCGTTTGATTCCATCGAGCTCAAGACGGATCGAAGAACACCTGGTGCCGGGCGATCCTCGGTAGTTAGGTCGAGTTTCCGTTCAGAAAGTTAAGCGATGCTAGAGTCGGTGGGACCGTTGGGATATGTGATTAGAAAACTAAATAGTGCGCCAGAACACTTCTTCTTCTCAGGCCCACTTTGAAATGATTGAAATTCTCGAAGCGGTCATATTGGCTCTGGTTGCCGTTGCCACGGCTTGGAGCGGGTACCAGGCCGCACAGTGGGCTGGAAAGCGTGCAGAACAATACGCCGAAGCAAGTCGACTCCGAGTCACTGCTGAAGGTCTTGCTACGCTGGCAGGACAGGAGCGGATCTACGACAGCGATACTTTTAATAGTTGGCTGGCTGCAAAGCTGGATGGTAAGGAGAAGGCTGCGGAATTCTTCGAGCGACGCTTTCGCGACGAGTACCGTCCAGCGTTTGCGGCCTGGGTGAAAGCCGAGCCTTTCAACAACGCGCAAGCCCCTCCGGGCCCGATCTTCATGCCCGAGTACCACAATGCGAAGCACGAGAAGTTCCTTGGCTTAAGTCAACAAGCTGCTGAGATAGCCGACCAAGGCACAAAGTCCGGGGAGACCGGAGACCAGTACGTGCGCATCACGGTTCTCCTGGCTACCGTACTCTTAATTACCGCGATAGGACAGCGCTTTCGGATCAAGTCTTTATGATTTTTGCTTGTCTGTTGCTATCCCTGCCGCTTTGGCAATTGCTTGTGCTTCCTCGCATCCGATTGCTCGGCCATTTCGTCGTCAATAACGAGCGGTCATATATTTCTGCTTCGACAACCGATCGCCCGATAGGGCAAACGTAGTACGACCAAAGTCCAACTATTCGGCGACAGCCGTCCGAGTAAAAGTGCGCGTCAGATGACATCACTTCGCGCAGGTCCAACCACAAATCGACGCCCTGTGAGCTCGCAAATGGCCGTCGATAGCAAATCAAAAGCAAAGCAAAACCGGAACGAACTAAGACTCATGAACCAGATCCGAACCTCATTCAACGCGATCAGCGTGATCGCTCTGTTGGCGTTTACGGTTGGCTGTGCCACAACAAGTAGCACCCAAAACAAAGAAAGCATGCTTGTGGCGTCCGGCTTTAAGGTGATTACTCCCAAGACTGCTGCGCAGCAACAAAAGCTCCAACAGCTTCCGCCGGGTCATGTTGCCATGATCAACAGGAAGGGCAGAACCTACTATATCTTCCCGGACGCGGCTCATAACCAGGCGTATGTCGGCGGACCGCAAGAGTACCAGGCGTACCAACAACTCCGCGCCGCAAATAACATTGCGAACGAGAATCTCGAGACCGCTGAGATGTACCAGGATGCGGAGATGCAGTGGGGTGCCTGGGGCGGATGGGGCATGGGCTGGGGACCGATGGGAATGGGAGTAGGGGTCGGCCGGTTTAGATGAGCAGGATTGGTCAAATTCATGTGTCACCACTTAATTCAGCTATCTCCCGCACACGCAAAACCAGATAACAACAATAATAAAACCAAAATGAAACGAACCTTAATCCATAACGGCTTGTGGCTGCTTATAGCTACGGCTGCGCTTTTCAGCGCGATCGCTCCGGCCCAGGCGCAAGATAAGAAACCCAATATCCTGTTCATCATGGGTGATGACATCGGCTGGATGCAGCCGAGTTGTTATCACCGCGGCCTGATGGTCGGCGAAACACCTAACATTGACCGACTCGCAAAGGAAGGCGGCATGTTCATGCACTACTATGCCGAGTCCAGTTGCACCGCTGGACGTACCGCATTCTTCACGGGAATGCACCCGTACCGCGCGGGCATGGTGCTGCCCCAGTTACCGGGCGCGATTTCATATCTGCGCCCCGGGACGCCCGCGCTCGCTAAATTCCTGCTGGATCTCGGTTACAACACCGGTGAATTCGGCATGAACCATCTGAGCGATAATCCGGATTCCCTGCCGACTGCGCACGTCTTCCAGGAGTTCTGGGGATACCTTTACCACCTGGATGCGATGCAGCAGGTGAGCTTCCCGGACATCAATAGCAGTCCGACCGATCAAGCCGTTGTGCCGCCGTGCACAACGATCCCGATCCCCGGAATCGCGAATCCCCCGGGCGGTGTCGATCCGAAGTTGGGCACATGCATGACCCCGCCGCGCCCTGTCATTTGGATGAAGTCATCCGACGGCACGGCCAAGAACCAGACAGGTAAGGATGAAGGTCCGCTTACATTGAAGCGCTCGAAAACGGTGGATGA
>QHOR01000157.1 GCA_003219395.1 Verrucomicrobiota bacterium
GATAGTACAATAACAGGCGTTCTCCTAACCTCGACACCAAAGCGAGACGTTAGACGCTATGCAGCGGCAGGCCGTTCGTGATTATTGTGGTTAGGCTGTGGTCCTAATGATCCTTCGAAAGACCACGCGAGTGATCACTGCGACAGTATTCCTCCAGATAATCCGCATGGAGCAATTCTGTGACCTGCAGCGCATCAGGCCCTGTGACAGCTGCCGTATCCTCGATTGCCTGCGAATGCTTCGGCGCTGGCAAAACCTCATCAAAAACTTTCTTTTCGCGAGCGACAGAAGGAATTTGGGAAAAGTTCGCTGGCGAAGCGAAACAGTTTCGGCGATAAAAGCGAACTGCCATGGAAGCTGCGTCCGGAAACACTGTTCTGATCATCGAGGACGAGCGTGACGTCGTCGATCTTCTCGCCCTTAACTTGCGCAAGGCCGGTTTCTCAACCTCTACGGCGCCCGACGGCGCTGCCGGACTCGAGAAAGCACGCAGCGAAAAGCCATCGTTGATCATTCTCGATCTCATGCTGCCGAAGATGCCGGGGCTGGAAGTTTGTAAAATTCTGAAAAGCGATCCGGGAACTCGCCAGGTCCCGATTATGATGCTCACCGCGAAAGCCGAAGAAATCGATAGGATAGTCGGTTTGGAATTTGGCGCGGACGATTACGTCACGAAGCCGTTCAGCCCTCGAGAAGTCGTGTTACGCATCCGGGCGATCATGCGCCGGGGCGAGACCAAACAGGATGATGAACGGCTGACTGTCGGTCCTATAAGCGTAGATCCGGCGCGTTATGAAGTCTCTGTCAACGGCAAGCGAATTAACCTTACCAGTCTTGAATTTAAACTTTTGCGTACGCTGATGCAGCGACGCGGTCGTGTGCAGGCGCGTGACCGTTTGCTCAACGATGTATGGGGGTACGAAAGCGTCATTGACACGCGCACCGTAGACACGCATGTCCGAAGACTGCGCAAGAAACTGGGCAAAGCCGCCAATGTGATTGAAAGCGTCCGTGGATTCGGCTATCGGCTGAAAGAAAAGTAACACCGAATGTGGTGGCTAATCCTCGGCGTGTTCTGCGTTCTGTTCGCAGTAACGGCAGTGTTTCTCTGGCAAAAATGGTCCGCCCCATGGCCGCAAATCGAGCAGCTTGTTTCGCAAATCGGGCGGGGTGAAAGCCCATCTACGTTTCTGGTAAATGGTGGCGCGGCTCCCCGTCGCATCGGCCTGGCGCTGGAGACTATTTTTGTGCGCCAACAGGAACTGGAGCGCCAGATTGCCGGACGCGAGTCGGACACGCAAACAGTTCTCGGCGCGATGCAGGACGGTGTGCTGGTGGTTAGTGCCCGCAGGCTCATTACGCTGATGAATCCTACTTTTCAGAAATTATTCGATCTGCGCGATCCGACGGTGGGTGTTTCTTTGGTTGAGGCGGTCCGTCACGCAACGTTGGACCAACTGGTTGCGGAAACGTTGCGTACCGGCGAGCCAACGCGAAGCGAGTTGAGCGTCTTCAATTCGCGGATGCATGGCGAGCGACAGATAGAGGTGAGCGCAGTTCCAATCAAGAAGGCTGACCATGAGACCTCCGGCGCGGTAGTGCTCTTCCACGATATCACCGACTTGAAACAGCTGGACCAAATCCGGCGCGAATTTGTCGCAAATGTTTCGCATGAACTGCGAACGCCGTTATCAATTTTACGCGGGTACATCGAGGTGTTGCTTGATGAGCCTGGGGCGCCGCGAGAGGAACTTGCACGGATCCTTTCAATAATGGAACGGCATTCCAAGCGACTCCAGCGGCTGGTTGATGACCTGCTCAGCCTTGCCCAATTGGAGTCATCTCAGGCGACGCTGGAGCTCAGCGCCGTGCGGGTGGATGAGTTGTTTAACAATCTTATCCGTGATTGGAAAGAAAAACTCGCCGCGAAAAAACTGAAGGTGATTGTCGATTTGAATCCCCAGGCGCTCATTCTCCATGCCGACGGAACGCGCCTGGAGGAAGTGCTGTACAATCTGCTGGATAATGCGGTGAAATTTTCGCGCGAGAACGGGCAGATTCATCTGCGGGCGACACGTCGCGACTCTGATATCGTGCTAAGCGTAAGTGATGACGGACTTGGAATCGGCAAAGAACATTTGCCTCGAATTTTCGAGCGCTTTTATCGCGCTGACAAAGCTCGCAGCCGCGAATTAGGAGGCACTGGCTTGGGGTTAGCGATTGTGAAACACATCGCCCAATTGCACCGTGGATGGGTCGAGGTTGAGAGCGAATTGGGGCATGGAACCACAATGCGCGTGGTGCTGCCGCTGCCCTTCGCGGCTTAGAACGTTAGACTGTTGAAGCGACGTCTAAAGACGAACTGATAACGCGCGTCCGGTTCAACGCTTCACGTTTTAATAACGGCAAAAGCCTCCTGTCACACAAAAGTCACATTAAAAATTTTGACGCTTCAGCGCGCGCTACGGCAGGCTGAGTGGTGTATGAGATATCCCACTTTTGCCCGTAACATTGTAGCAACGACACTTCTGGCCGGCGTCAACATCACGGCTTCGGCACAAATGATGATTAACGGCGCAGGCGCGACTTTCCCCTATCCAATTTACTCGAAATGGTTCGACGAGTACGCAAAAGTCGATCCGTCGGTCCGCTTTAACTATCAATCGATCGGATCAGGCGGAGGCCAAAAACAAATTCTGGCGCAAACAGTTGATTTTGGTGCGTCCGACGGCCCAATGAGCGACGAGAACCTGGCGAAGGCGCCGGGAAGAATTCTGCATATCCCGACAGTCGCTGGCGCGGATGTGGTCGCTTACAATTTGCCTGGAAACCCGCCGTTGAAACTCGATGGGGACGCGATTGCCGGAATTTTTCTCGGCCAAATCAAAAAATGGAACGATCCCAAGATCGCATCGTTGAATCCGGGTGTGAAATTGCCGGATCAGGAAATCATAGTCGTGCACCGGTCCGATGGCAGTGGGACAACTTATATTTGGACCGATTATCTGAGTAAGATCAGTTCCGAATGGAAAAGTAAGGTCGGGACGAACACCTCTGTAAATTGGCCCACGGGTATCGGGGGTAAGGGCAATGAAGGCGTCGCAGGGCAGATCAAACAAACCCCCGGTGCGCTCGGGTATGTGGAGCTGATATACGCGGTACAAAATAAGATACCTTACGCAGAGGTGAAGAATGCTTCTGGAAAGTTTGTAAAGCCATCCCTCGAATCCATTACGGCCGCGTTGGGGACGGCGGATATTCCTGATGACTTCCGTTTTTCAATCACTAACGCTCCAGGAGCAGATGCTTATCCCATCTGCGGCGCGACATGGTTATTAGTGTACGAGCAGCAAAAAGATGCGACGAAAGGTAAGAAGCTCGTTGAGTTCTTAAGATGGGCGGCGAAGGATGGCGAGAAAATGGCAAGGGACCTGCAGTACGCGCCGTTGCCCGACACCCTTCAGCAGCGCGTGCTCAAACGGATCGACGAAATTAAGATGTAACCGAGAGGTGTGCCGCAGCGGGCTGCCGCTGCTAATCATAGTATTAGGTTCTTATGGCTGTGGCCGCATCGATAATCGGCAAAGAGCGCTCTGTCCAAGCACGGATGGCATCTCCATCCCGCTTTGCCGATAAGGCGTTTGAGTGGCTTACGCTTGCAATGGCACTGGCCGTGGTGGTGCTGATTATCCTGATTGGTTGGCAGCTCTGGATAGGGTCTTCGGTTGCGATCAGGAAATTCGGTTTCCATTTCCTCGTCACATCAACCTGGGACCCAGTCGCGGAGAAATTCGGTGCTCTGCCCTTCATTTACGGAACGCTGGTCTCTTCGCTCATCGCGCTGTTGATCGCCGTTCCGTTGGGCATCGCAACGGCAGCGTACCTGACTGAGCTCGCTCCTCTGTGGATTCGGCAGCCCCTTACGTCCTTGATCGAAATGCTGGCGGCAATTCCCAGTGTCATTCTTGGGCTCTGGGGAATTTTCGTGATGATTCCGTGGCTGCGCGACTACCCCTTCCCCTGGCTTAAACGTTTCTTCGGTTGGACGCCGTTCTTCAGTGGCCCGATCTACGGCCCATGCATGTTCGCAGGCGGTATTATTATTGCCGTAATGATTTTGCCGATCATCACTTCGGTGTCGCGCGAGATTTTGCGCAGTGTACCGGATCTGCAACGGGAAGCCGCCTACGGTCTCGGAGCGACCCGCTGGGAGGCAACCCGAATCGCGGTACTAAGTTATGCCAAGAAAGGGTTGTTCGGCGCAGTAATTCTTGGCTTAGGACGCGCCCTTGGCGAAACGATGGCCGTAACGATGGTGATCGGTAACACACCGCAAATCGCCGCATCGCTTTTTAAGCCGGGATATACGCTGGCCAGCGTGCTCGCCAATGAATTCACCGAAGCGACGACGGATATGTATCTTCAGGCGCTGTTCGAAATTGGGCTGGTTCTTTTTGGAATAACAATTCTGGTGAACCTCCTGGCCCAATTGCTGTTGCGGACGATCGCCACCACATCAGCCACACGCGCAGTGCAGTAGCCATGAAGCCGAGACGTTCAGGCAACCACACGTGGCGCAAAATCAAAAGCGCGCTGGCGTCCGCAATCGCGTTTATTTCCGCAGTCCTAGTGATCGCCCCGCTGGGCCTGGTATTCTTTCATCTTGTCGTCAACGGTGCCAGCTCGTTGAACTGGGACTTTCTTACGAAACTGCCAGCGCCGGTTGGAGCGGTGGGCGGTGGAATGGTCAATGCAATCGTCGGCTCGCTTGAATTGCTGGCTCTTGCCGGCGCAATCGGAATACCGGTCGGTGTGTTGGGTGGAGTTTACCTGGCCGAATACGGTTCGGCGCGGATCAACTCCATTCTCCGCTTCTTGGCCGACGTGCTTAATGGCGTTCCCTCGATCACCTGGGGCGTTGTGGTTTACGGCTTGGTGGTGTTGCGCTTTAAAGGCTTCTCAGCCTATGCCGGCGGCCTTGCTTTGGGCTTGATCATGATTCCTCTCATTTTGCGCACGACCGAGGAAGTTATTCTTCTTGTGCCAAACGGTTATCGCGAAGCGGCACTCGCGCTTGGCGTCAGTCGGTGGAAAACAATCGTCCATATTGTGATGAAGACCGCATCCAAAGGAATCATCACGGGCATTCTTATCGCCCTCGCTCGGGTGGGCGGCGAAACAGCTCCACTTCTTTTCACAGCTTTCGGTAATCGCTTTTGGAATCACAGCCTCAGTCAACCCATCGCCGCACTGCCGCTGCAGATTTTTACCTATGCTATTTCTCCTTATGATGATTGGCATCGCCAGGCGTGGGCCGGGGCCCTGGTGCTCGTCACCGGTGTTTTTTGCGTTAATGTCTTGGTTAGAATTCTGACTCGAGGACGTACGGCGTCCGTTGTGTAGGAGGTTTCGGAGATGGAGAATCTGGTTATGGAAACACCCGAACGAACCGTTATGGAGCGCATGGAAAAGGGAACCGCACCCCCGCCCGAAGCGGAGACTCCGGCGGCATGCACGTTCGAAGTGAAAAATCTCTCGATCTGGTACGGCGAGAAGCGCGCCATCGACAATGTGACTCTTGACGTTGCTTCGAACGCCGTCACTGCGATCATCGGACCAAGCGGTTGCGGGAAATCGACTTTTCTGCGCGCGCTTAACCGCATGCACGAGCTGACGCCAAGGACGCGCATGGAAGGCACCGTGCTGCTACATGGCGAAGATCTCTATTCGAATACGATCGATCCCGCGATTGTCCGGCGTCGCGTCGGCATGATTTTTCAGAAATCAAATCCATTCCCAACTATGACGATCGGCGAAAACGTCGTTATCGGATTGCGTTTGAACGGCGTCCGCAATCAGAGATTTCTCAACGAACGGCTCGAAAAATCGCTGCGCATGGCTGCTCTGTGGGACGAGGTCAAGGACGACTTGCACAAGCCGGGCACCAGTCTGTCCGGTGGCCAGCAACAAAGGCTCTGCATCGCGCGCGCGCTTGCTGTGGAACCGGAAGTGGTACTGATGGATGAGCCTTGTTCGGCTCTCGATCCCATCGCCACCGCCAAAATCGAGGAATTGATCTACGAACTGAAATCGAAATACACAATCGTGACAGTCACCCACAATATGCAGCAAGCCGGCCGCATTTCGGATTACACAGCCTTTATGTATCTCGGCCGTCTGATCGAGTTTGGACCGACCACAAAGCTTTTCACAAATCCAACCGAGAAACAGACTGAAGATTACATTACCGGCCGATTTGGTTGAGGACGGGAGACCTCCAATAGAGCAGAAGTGATACGAGTAGTGGGCAGGAGTACGAACGAACAAAGGTAAGGATCGAGGCAATGATCGCACCAAAACATATTCTTGGAACATTTGACGAAGCGCTTGCGACACTACGCAGCAATGTGTTGATGATGGCCGGCCTGACTGAACGCAGCCTTGAGCGCGCCATGAAAGGCTTGGCCGCGCGAGATGACGATCTCTGCGCAAACGCAATCGCTGATGATGAAGAGATCGATCTACTGGAGAAACAGATCGATAAGGACGGGGTCGATATCCTATTGCGCTTTCAACCTGTCGCGTCCGACCTGCGCCGGGTCGTTTCCGCGATGAAACTGTCATCCAACCTGGAGCGCATGGCCGATCAAGCGACTACGATCGCGCGGCGGGCGCGCAAGTTGAACCGGCATCCTGCGCTGGCCGAAGCCGAACTGATCCGGCCGATGTATGACCATGCCATGGCCATGTTCAAAGATAGTGTGGATGCCTTTGCGCGCGAGGACGTCGATCTCGGGCGCGCAGTCGTTGTGCGGGATCAGGAATTGGATGACTTAAACCGTATGGCCAGCGACAAGTTAGTGGAGCGCATGGCGCGGGATCCGGACCAATTACGTGGCTATTTGAATCTCATTTTTGTCGGCCGCTGTCTGGAACGGGTTGGCGATCATGCTACGAACATTGCTGAAGACGCTGTTTACGCGGCGAACGCCGAAGATATTCGGCATCAGTCTCTGGCTGCTGCAACGTGAGGCACTATTGGCAGACGCGACTGGTCTTGCCTACCTTTCCAAGCAATGGTTGGTTGAATGATGCAAGCAATCAAGAGTGGCGCGGGCCTTTGACCTCGCGCGCGGGCGAGGCGCGTGCGCCAGTCTTGAGTCGCCGATGCATGACCATCTAAAATGCCTACAGCAGCCGCTAAAACTACCGTTAGCCAGGAGCCTTCTCCCAACGTTGAGTTGCTCCAGACCGACCTTGCTTCCAAAGAGCGTTTTTCGGCTCCTGAAAATTTTATCAACCGCGAACTGAGCTGGCTTGAATTCAACCGGCGTGTTCTCGAGGAAGCGCAGGATCCTACTCAGCCCCTCATCGAACGAGTTAAGTTCCTTACCATTGTCAGCTCAAACCTGGATGAGTTCTTCGAGATCCGCGTGGCAGGGATCAAGCAGCAAATTAAAAGTGAAACGAGTGACATCGGGCCGGACGGTCTGAGTCCGACCGACACATTCACGCGTATTCAAAAAACCGTACGAGAACTCGTCGGAACCCAATGCGCGCTGTGGAAAAACGAATTGCTCCCCGAGCTTTCGAAGAACGGGATTTACGTGCGCGAAATGGCGGAGCTGTCACCGAAACGTGCGGTGTGGGCCCATCGTTATTTTCAGCAGGAAGTTCTTCCGATGCTTACGCCACTGGCGGTCGATGCCAGCCACCCATTTCCGCATCTTTTGAACCGAAGCCACAATCTCCTGGTGCGGGCAAAATTGCAGCGGGGTGGCGAACCGCTGCATGCCGTCGTGCAGGTGCCCAGGGCGGTATCGCGTTTGATCGCCCTGCCACGTGGCAAGAGCGTAGAAGAGCCGTGGGAGTACATTTACCTCGCCTCTCTTATTAAACAGCACATCGGAGAGCTGTTTCCCGGCTTGATTCTGGATGAGGTGCACGCGTTTCGAGTCACGCGCAACAGCGACTTATATATCGACGAGGAGGAAGCTGAAAACCTGCTGCGCACGATCGAGCAGGAGCTGCGGCGCTCAAGTCGAGGCAACGCGGTTCGGCTCGAAGTGGAAGCGGATTGCCCAAAAGATATTTTAGAATTGCTGTTGAGATTCTTCGATCTGACAGAGGCTGATGCTTACAAGCTCGACGGCCCGCTGTCGATGACGCATCTCATGCCGCTCGTCACGAACGATGCGTTTGCCAAGCTGAAGGACCGGCCGTTTCAGCCGGCGCGTGATCCGGCGCTCCCACCCCACGTTGATTTTTTTGAAGTGTTGCGACGCCAGGATGTGCTGCTTCATCATCCTTACGACAGCTTCGATCAGATTGTCGAGTGGATCGAGGCCGCAGCACGTGATCCGCAGGTGCTGGCGATCAAGATTACACTGTACCGCACCAGCGGTGATTCGCCCATTGTCGAAGCGCTCATTGAAGCAGCCAACGCCGGAAAACAAGTCACGGCTATTGTTGAGCTACGCGCACGCTTTGATGAGGCGAGTAACATTCAGTGGGCCCGGCGTCTGGAGGAAGCTGGTGCGCATGTTATCTATGGCGTGGTCGGCCTGAAAACCCATTGCAAGGCGCTGCTGGTCGTCCGCCGCGACGCAGACCAACTCCGGCGCTACGTTCACTTGGGCACGGGCAACTATCACTCGCGCACTGCGCGCATCTATACCGACTTCAGTTTGCTTACCAGCGAGGCGAAATTGACCGAGGAAGTGGCAATCGTTTTCAACACCCTTACCGGTCTGGCCGGCTATCCAGGACTCAAGAAAATAATGGTTGCGCCATTTGATATGCACAGCCGTCTTACCCAATTAATTGAACGCGAGCGCGATCATGCCCGAGCAGGCAAACCGGGTCGCATTGTTGCGAAACTAAATGCATTGGTCGATCAGGAGATCATCGAGAAGCTGTACGAAGCTTCGTGCGCGGATGTGACCATCGATTTGATCGTTCGGGGGATCTGTTGCTTGCGGCCAAGAATGCCCGGCTTGAGCGACAACATCCGTGTCATCAGCATTGTGGGTCGCTTTCTTGAGCACAGCCGAATTTTTTATTTTGAGAATGCCGGGCAACCCAGAGTCTTCCTCTCAAGTGCGGATTGGATGCCGCGTAATTTTTATCGGCGTATCGAGCTGGCCTTTCCCGTCGAGAATCCGGCGTTGCGTGACCAAATCATCAACGAAGTGCTTCCCAGCTTTTTGCATGATCGCGTCAAGGCACGCGAGTTGCAGCCTGATGGAAAGTACCGTCGTTTGAAGCCGGAAGGATCAGAGCCGCGTGCGCAGGCGCAATGGCATTTCCGCGAGGTTTCTCGCGAGCGCACAAAAAAAATGAGCGGATCGAAGAAAAAATTGCGCGCGGCCAAACTAACTCCCATCACCGTGGCTACCGATTACCCGGTTACGACGAATCCGGAAATTGACACCGCTCATAAATCGCCCCGCTTGGCTGCGCCAGAGCCCTCTTCATCCGGGCCAGTTATCCCCGCAAAGAAGTCTTGAAGAACAAAATCCTCGTTATCGACGTCGGCGGCTCAAATGTGAAGCTGATGATCTCCCGCGTGGCGAGAAAAAAATTCAAGTCTGGGCGGAAGTTGACCCCGCGCGCGATGGTGCAACAGATCAAACGGCTGGTAGCCGATTGGGAATTCGATGCGATCTCCGTCGGATTTCCTGCCCCGGTGCGCAACGGTAAAATTGTAACCGAGCCGAAACATCTCGGCTCAGGCTGGGTTACGTTCAACTTCCAGAAAGCGCTGGGCAAGCCAGTGCGCATCATTAACGACGCAGCCATGCAGGCGCTCGGCAGCTATCACGGTCGCCGAATGCTTTTTCTCGGACTCGGCACAGGTCTTGGATCAGCTCTGGTTTGGGACAGCTACGTCTTGTCTCTCGAATTAGGCGAGTTGCCTTATCGCAACGGCAGCATCATTGAGGATTATCTTGGGAAAGCCGGCCAGACACGGCTCGGTAAGAAAGTCTGGCAGCGCGATGTTCAGCGTGCCTTGGTACAACTAAAGAAATCACTGATTGCCGATTACGTCGTGCTAGGCGGGGGAAATGCCAAGGAATTGAACGAGATCCCCAAGGGAATTGAGCTTGGGCATAACCGCAATGCCTTCCTGGGTGGAGTTCGGCTCTGGCAAATTGACTCCCGAACACGCCGACCCAAATGGCAGATTCTTTAAAGCAGTTAGGATGTAAAAGAGTTACAAGGTAACCACCATCACCTGCTTGCTTCCTTTTAATATCGTAAGCTCTTAACTGTTGCACTGCATTAACATGAAACTCTATTTTCTCAGACACGGTCAAGCCGACTGGCCAGATTGGAAAAAACCCGATGATGAACGCCCGTTGACCAAGCGCGGAAAACGAGAAATGCGCGACGTAGCGAAATTTCTAGACCGGTTGAAAGTGCGGCCCGACTTAATCGTGACCAGCCCATTGCCACGGGCGGCCCAGACCGCCAAAATCGCCGGCGACTATCTCAAAGCGAAGGTGCGCAAGGATGAATCGCTTGCACCGGGATTCGGGAAAAGCAGCTTGAGGACGGTGATGAAGCGGCATCGAGCAAACGTTCTGATGCTTGTCGGCCATGAACCGGATTTCACTAACGTCATTTCAGGATTGACTGGGGCGTCGCTCAAACTTTCCAAGGCTGGCGTCGCGCTCCTCGATGTCGATCCTGAATCCGAGGAAGCAAAACTTCTTTGGCTTTTGCCGGCCAAGATCGGGAAGAAATAGCTGGGGAGGAATTGCGGAGACGTGATCAGTGAGAAGTGAGAGGGAGAACAGGGTTGTCACTACTCCACCTTCTCACCAGCCAGCTATCACTAATCACAAAGTCAGCTCTGTGCGAGCAGATAAATTGTAGCGAGCGTCAGCAGGAAATACGGCACAAGCACGGCTGCCCCAGCATAATCCTTTGCCATTCGTTGTCCGAGGAACAGCGCAATCAAGGCAACCGCTGAACTGACAGCGCCGTAGAAAGCGGTCGTGGTGTCTCCCGAAACAAGTAGCATCAGGCATCCAATCGCGCTTAGTGCTCCGGCTATAACTTCGAGAAGCGTGAGAGCCGCGAATAGAACGGGCACAACTCCGGCCAGCGGGCTCTTGGCAAAATGTCCCTTCAGCCATTCCAGATTGCCTCGGTGATCGACGATTTTATCAATCCCCGATTGAAGAAAAAGAATCGCGAGAAAAACGGACCCAAAAATCTGGGTCAGATAAATTGCTCCCGTAGGTGTATGCAAAGCTGGCATCGCACGAATGTAGCTGGAACAATTCAGGTTTGTCGATGCTTCATGATGGGACCGCTGCAAGTGTCTGAAGGGACTGCTAAGGAAAAAGGGGACGCGGTTACCCGCGCCCCTGTCAGATAGAACTACTCTCGATAGCGCTTGTTATGGACCGACGTGCGCGTAATACGCGAAATGCGTTGTCCCCCGCGCTGTCGAGGTTGATCCAACCTTAGACCGTCTCGCCGAGTTTGGCGCTTACTGTGACCGTGAGCGTGGTTGAAGCGTTGGCGGGTACCATGACACTAGTCGGCACCGTGATCCGACTGTCGCCGGGGCTAAGAGTTCCGGCGTTCCAGACTAAAGGTATGGTTCCCCCGCAGCGGGTCATATCAATCGCCTTGTGAGACTGCATCGGCAAAGGCGACATCACCGGTTTTTAGATCCAACTCGACTTCTGCCGTTGTTCCAAAAACACGAGCACGGTTCTCATTGAATTCTTTCTCCCAACGCGCGACTACGACCGTCGCCAGACAGTTCCCGATCACATTTACGCAGGTGCGGCCCATGTCCATTAATTCATCCACGCCGAAAATAATCGCCACTCCGATCGGCCCCAGTCCCGATGGCACAAACGAATTCAATGCCGCGAGTAAAATAACAAGTGAGGCCCGTGGCACCCCGGCTACTCCTTTTGAGGTCAGCATCAACGTTAACATCATTGTAATCTGTTGGCCTAACGACATGTGCCATCCCATTGTTGTTTCTGCTGCCTGCGCTATAAAGACGGAGGCCATCGCCAGGTATAGTGTCGATCCGGTGAGGTTAAACGAGTAGCCGGTTGGCATCACAAACCCCACAATGTGCGGCGGCACTCCGAAACGCTCCATCGATTCCATCGCCTTGGGCAAAGCTGATTCGCTGCTCGTAGTCGCGAACGCGAGTGCGGCAGGCTCCCGCACCGCTCTGACGAATTGTCGCAGTGGAATCCTCGCGATCCAAATCACCAATCCGAAGATTAACACGATGAAAATCACGAGGGCCAGGTAAAGCGAGCCGATCAATTTGCCCAGATTCACCAGGACGCCCGGACCCTGTGTGCCAATCGTGTGGGCCATCGCCGCACCTACGCCGATTGGTGCGAACAGCATCACGTAATTCGTGAACTTGAACATAACCTGGGCGAGGCTATCCATCGCCTGGACGATTGGTTTCCCTTTTTCGCCAATCGCCGATAAGGCGAGCGCGAATAGCACGCTAAACACGACGATCTGCAAAACGTCACCGCGCACCATTGCTTCAATCACGCTTGATGGAACCGCATGGACGATCGTTTCGACCAAAGTCTTCGGATGACTTTGTTCGAGTGTCTTAATGACGTCGGTGCTGGTGGGGGCGAGAGTTACACCTGCGCCAGGCTTTGTGAAATTGACCACAGCCAGCCCAATGAATAACGCTGCCGTAGTGACGATCTCGAAATAGACCAGCGCTTTTACGCCCATCCGCCCTACTTTTCGCAATGCACCTGCGCCTGCGATTCCAACGACGATGGTCGAGAACACCAGCGGCGCGATGATCGATTTGATCAGATTAATGAAGATGTCGCGCAAAAAATAAACAGCGTTGCCCCAATCAGGCCTTAGCCAGCCAATCGCGCCGCCGACAACCAACCCGATCATGATTTGCATCGTCAACGAGGGGCGATACCAGGGCTGGCGCATGCGCTGAGGAACTCTCGAGCTCATCGCCACAGTGTTACCATAAATCGAACGTCGGAAACAGGCGGTTCAGCGTCGTCTTCGTGGCACACGCATCCTGCCTGTGGGGCAACGGAGCCTCTGACCTGGCTTTAGACAATAGACATCGCCAGGCAAAATGCCCGCACGCCCGGGACACAAGATGTCGGTGCTACTTCAATCGATCAGGCGTCGATTGATTTCGCCGTAAGCATCCACACGGCGATCTCGCAAAAATGGCCAATGCGTGCGTTGCTCGTCTACGCGGCTCCAGGTCACGTCGGCCATGATAATCTCTTCTTGATCGACAGAGCCTCTTGCAACGACTTCGCCGTCAGGGCCACAAACAAAACTTTGTCCCCAAAATTCAATACCATCGCCGTTGGCAGGTGCTTCATGGCCGACGCGGTTTGGCACCGCGATATAACAGCCGTTGGCGATTGCGTGCCCGCGCTGGATTGTCTCCCAGGCGGCGTGCTGCGCTGCGCCGAACTCCTTTTTTTCCGAAGGATGCCAGCCGATTGCCGTCGGATAAAAAATAATCTCTGCGCCGTGCAATGCCGTCAGTCGCGCCGCTTCCGGATACCATTGGTCCCAGCAGACGCAAACGCCAAGCTTGCCGCGTGCTGTTGACGACGCCCGAAATCCCAGATCGCCGGGCGTGAAATAAAACTTCTCGTGATACAGCGGGTCGTCGGGGATATGCATCTTCCGGTATTTGCCGAGCAATTTTCCATCCGCGTCAATGATCGCAGCGGTGTTGTGGTAAAGGCCGGCGCTGCGTTTTTCGAAAAGCGAGGCAATGATTACCGCGCCGGTTTCTCGCGCTACTTCGCCCAATGCCGACGTTGATTTGCCGGGAATTTCCTCAGCCAAATCGAAATTTTTGTGATCTTCGGTCTGGCAAAAGTATTGGGACCGAAAAAGCTCGGGTAAACAAATGATTTGCGAGCCTTTTCCTGCTGCCTCGCGGATGAATTCGACTGCGCGCGAGAAATTCTTCTCCGGCTCTGGCCCGCATTGCATCTGAATGAGAGCAATCTTCGTGTGTCCTGAATTCATTTGTGCATTCTCAATAACACCGGGCTTTAGACCGGTGTGTGTCCACATGCAAGCAACTGAGCCGGTTTAACGGCTTAGTTCCTATTCACCTACGCCGTTAAAACGCCTGATTGCGGCGGTAGCTGCAAACAGCCGGCTGAAGCCAGGTGTCAGTGAAAGCGTACTCGTAACTTACTTTACCGAGTCAGCCGGCACGATTTTAATACTTTCGATCACCACGCGCTTGGTCGGTTTGCTCATTTCGCCTTGTGCATTTCGCTCGACCGGCGTGTTACCGATTTTGTCGAGCACGTCATCGCCTTTGATCAGTTTGCCGAACGTCGTGTATTGGCCATCGAGCCGCCGAACGGGCGCAAG
>QHOR01000129.1 GCA_003219395.1 Verrucomicrobiota bacterium
GACGGCACAATGGCGTGCTGTTTCTCGCGAAAGAAATTGAGAAATGACTGTCTGATTTGTGCCGAATTCATATTTCTAACCACCACTGGGCCAGTCTTCCCATTGGTTACGGACTGGTCAGCCCGAATAAACACGAAATTGAAGCAGGCTGAAAGGGCAACTCCGGGTCCAACGGCGCTTTGCGTGCGTGTCGACGATCAGATGCCCGAGGCGAACGTCCAGGGTGTGGGCTGCGCCAATGCCATCTGGGGCGAACGAGCGACCAAAATCGCGTTCGGCACTACGCCGACACAGCCGTTTTGCGCGATGTTATGTCTTTTCTTCGTCAAGCCGCGCTTTGACCGCCGACTCAATTTCTTCGTACAAAGGCTTGTCGTTCTTCAAAACTTCCTTCGCGGCATCGCGGCCCTGCGCGAGTTGAGTGCCTTTATAGTTCAGCCAGGAACCGCGTTTTTCGACGATTTGTTTTTCCAACGCAAGATCGAGCAGCGCGCCGGTTGATGAGATTCCCTCGTTGTACATGATGTCGAACTCGGCTTCGGTAAATGGCGGTGCGACTTTGTTTTTCACAATCTTAAGACGGGTCCGATTCCCGGTAACAACGCCGTCGGTCTGTTTAATCGCTCCGATGCGCCTGATATCGACGCGCACACTGGAATAAAATTTCAATGCTTTGCCGCCGGGAGTTGTTTCCGGATTTCCAAACATCACGCCGATCTTTTCTCTGATTTGGTTTGTGAAAATGCAGCAGGTGCGCGCTTTGGAAATAAGCGAGGTTAGTTTACGGAGCGCCGCACTCATCAAGCGTGCCTGTGCGCCGACAGTCGTGTCTCCGATCTCGCCCTCTAGCTCCGCTCTGGTAACCAGCGCCGCTACCGAGTCGACCACAATGACGTCCAAGGCGTTGGAACGCACAAGAGTCTCGCAAATTCGCAGCGCCTCCTCGCCTGAACTCGGTTGGGAAACCAGCAGATCGTCCAGATCAACGCCAAGCCTTTTTGCATATGCAGGATCCAACGCATGTTCGACGTCAATAAACGCGGCGAGTCCGCCACGTCTTTGTGCTTGCGCAATCACGGTGAGAGTCAATGTCGTTTTTCCCGAGGACTCCGGACCGAAAACTTCGACTACCCGTCCCCGTGGAAATCCGCCGACGCCGAGCGCGCGATCGATCAAAATGTTCCCGGTCGGAATGACATCGATATCCACAATCTTCTCATCGCCGAGGCGCATGATCGCTCCTTCGCCGTAATCTTTTGCGATCTGTTGAATCGCCAGGTCTAGATTCTTGTTTCGCGCCGCAGTGACCTTATCTTCGCTGGTTTTTTGCTCGGTTTTGGCCGCCATATCAGGAGACTGTAAGTACGATGACCTCGGCGATTCGCCAAGCAGAAAAGATTTGGAATAAATCAAAAGGCCGCGAACTTTGCGGTTCGCGGCCTGTGATTTTAGCTAAGAATAAGCTTAGGAAACGGTGATCTTGCGTGGCTTGACGTGCTCTGCCTTAGGCAAAGTCAACCTTACAAGGCCCTGGTCGATCTTCGCGTTGATTTTGTCTGCGTCGATCGATGGGTCGAGCTCGAAGGTGCGCCGGAAATTTTCCGGGCGCGATTCGCGATGGATCAGCATTCCTTCCACGACGGGAAATGAACGACGTCCGGTAATCGTGAGCTCGTTGTTCTCGATCGAGATATCGAGCCCGTTCTTGTTGACTCCCGGCATCTCGACTTCCAACGTGTAGCCGTCGCCGGCCTCAGTCACGCTTGCTGGTGGCGCAATGAACTGCTCCCCCTGCACCCGATCGCCGTCCCGGTTTTCACGAGTTAAAGTATTCATTGGTGAAACTTCCTTTCGGTGTGAATTGAATTGATTAGCTGACTTGAATTTGCTTCGGCTTCACTTCTTCTGCCTTCGGCAGTGTCACAGTTAGAATTCCATCCCGGTAAGTGGCGCTCACTTTGTTGGCGTCCACCTGCGTCGGAAGCGCGATGCTGCGGCGGAACGCGCCGACGTAACGCTCGGTACGCTCGGCGTTGTCGCCATTGCTGCCGCTTTCTCGCTTTCGCTCACCGCTGATTGTCAGCGTGCCGTCGTGCAAAGAGATTTCGATCTCTTCCTTGCGCATACCAGGCAGCTCAATCACGGCGACCACGTTGTCATTGTTCTGATAGAGATCTAGGGCGGGTGACCAACCGGTAAAGAGCTGTCCGCCACGTCCGAAGCTCGACCAGAACGGCAACTCGAAAAACGAGTTGAGATCGTTTCTGAGATTACTCCAGCGGTCAGCGGCCTCCCAGGGCGCCAATTCCGGAGCTTGATAACGAATTAAGGCCATAGTTTAAGTCTCCTTTCTTGGATAATGATTTTCAGCGGATTGTACTAGCTCGCGCCGTGCCAGAAGGAATGTCATGACTTGTCGGCATGTAAGCGATGTAAAATGAAAGGTTTACGTATGGAGAATTACTGCCCTTCCTTGAGCGCGTTGGTTTAACCTGACACACACGAAGCCGCCCAAGCTTGAACATCGAGACAAAATTTCACTCTGAGCCCGTTGGCTTGGTGATACGTCGCCATTATTCGCGGGGGCTACGCCTTGACATTCTGATCGTCGACCGATTACGAGTCGGATCGTGAACCCACAAAGTGAAGGCCACCGCGAGCTCGACTCAGTCGTCATTAACGTCGAGCTGACCCTCGCCAGTATTATTCAGGGGGTCGCTCTTTTCTTTTTAACTGATAATGCTCGCGCGATTATCACCCAGGGACATTGGGCTTCCTACCCTTATATCGCCGCAGGTTGGTGTGTGATCTTTGTTTTCTGGTCACGCTCAATCATTCACACGCTCACCCTAATTCGCTGGCCGATGGAATTTGGCCACAATTTTTTCTACATCGGTTGCGCGTTGGGCGAAGCGGTTCTCTTTAGCCGCCTCGACAATCCTCTGGCGTGGTTTCAGCTCAGCGCCACTTATGCGGCTGCTGTCTGGCTGCTTTTCATCTACGATATGCGACTCATTCATGCCCGGATCGCAGAAGCACGTAACGAGGCAGATCAGGCTCTTTACGGGCGGGCTAAAGCCGACCAATTATTCAATATTTACGTGCTGGTTCCGTTGCTTTTTTTCCTCAACCTCGCCTGCGCGCTCGCCATTTGGATCTGGCCTGATTTCTTCATTAGCCGCGGTGGTCATGTTTGGTTAATCGGCTTCCAACTCTTCTCGTTCATCGTCTATCTCGCTTACATTGGCCGTCACTTCAGGAAGATTGCGCAGCTTCTCTTGCGCAGCCGACAGATGGATTGAGCGCAGGTTCTCGCGCTTGATGATGAGCGTTAGCGCGCCTTGCTGTGGTGGTGAATGCTAGCGCTCTTTTCGGCTATCAAGATAGAGTAGAACGAATGCGATCCCGATCAGCGGCTGAAGAATTTTTTGAAGAATCCCCAGTGCGAAACTTAACGCGTCGAAACCATGTGCCTGCTGGGATTCACTTAATTTTTGCAGGAGTGTCTGTGGATCCTGTGTCGTCATCAATTCATTAAAAGAATGCTGCAGCGTCGCCCACTCCGAGAGGAGCGCGATGGCCAACACAAGCGCAAACCAGAGAGACGCAATAAACACGCCGCGCCACAACGGACGTTGAAACCATGGAAGCTCACGTCCATTGCGCGCCAGATTTCGACTCTCCCGCAGCGAATCGATAACTCCTGCATTTTCGAGAACGGCAAATTGCTGCCAAAAAAGGACATTGGCGAAAAATCGACCGAACATCCAAACCTGCAGCCCGAGCAACGCCAGTGCGAGGAGGATCATAAAAACCGATGAGCTCCCGGCGACAATCATGGCTGCGATCAGGAAGCCAAATACGATCAGCAAGAAGAAAACGCCGTAGACGACGATGCACAGCGCCGCAACGCGTGGCCAGAACCGAACGGCATCATTGATGGCAACGAAAAATCCGGTGCGGCGTTCGGCAATGATTTCCGTAGTGATGATCTGAATGCCGGCGACGTAAACAGGCCACATCGCCATCGAGAAAATGAACATCAAAAAAGCAAAGCCCCCCGCAGCGACAACGCGTAGATCAGCATTCGCCGCTTGCCGGTTCTGCATCCACATTGCGGTTAGCTGCGCGCATACTGAAGGCAACAGCAGCAGGAGGGTCAGCGAGAAAAATTGAAGAAAGCCTCGTGCGTATATCCGAAAGCTATCGGCTAAAATCTGTCCCAAGCTGCGAGGCGGAATTGGCCGCTGTGGCGGCGGTGAGACGTGGACTCTCGGAACCGTCCCTGAATTAAACAGCCCGGGAATTTCCCCGGCTGAAGTCCAAAGCTCGCTGTCCACGCGCCGGGCTTCGTTTGCAGGCAGGACGCGGCCTTCGCCTTTCCACTCACGCAGCGTCTCGACGTTCGCTGGCCCGTATTCCTTGCCATCAACACGCACAATCCACTCTTCAGTCACGTCTTGATCATCCAGTATCATGCATTCAGAATCCAGTATCAGCCCGATGAAACTTCTGCTTATCGACGGTCACTATTACGTTTATCGCTCGTTTTTCGCCATCCCCAACCTTTCGAATTCCAAAGGCGAACCGACCAACGCAATTTTCGGTTTCACAAAAACCCTC
>QHOR01000369.1:0-958 GCA_003219395.1 Verrucomicrobiota bacterium
CTTCTGACACAACTTGAAACTTGAAACTCGAAAGGGGGAAACTAACTCCCATGGGTCTCGCTGAATACAAAAAGAAGCGCCGCTTTAATAAGACTCCTGAGCCGGGCCCGGAAGAAAAGACTTCTGAACTCGGCAATCTGTTCGTGGTGCAGAAACATCGAGCGACACAGTTGCACTACGATTTTCGTTTGGAAGCCGACGGCGTGCTGAAGTCGTGGGCGGTTCCCAAGGGGCCGCCGATGGACCCCGGCGTCAAACGGCTCGCCATGCAGGTCGAAGATCATCCGGTCGATTACGCTGATTTTGAAGGCGTCATTCCCGAAGGCGAATACGGTGGCGGCACCGTCATGGTCTGGGACATTGGCGTCTACGCGCCGGAGAATACCACCAACGTTTCGCGCGCGCTGGCGAAAGGTGAGTTGAAATTCGTGATGCTGGGCAAGAAATTGAAAGGCTCATTCGTGCTCGTGCGCACGCGCGAGCGTCAGTGGCTCTTGATGAAGCATAAGGACGAGTACGCGAAGGCCGGCGAGGACATCACCGAAACTCAGCCTTATTCAGTGCTCACCAAACGCACGCTCGCTGAGATCGCGGCCGACGAAGGCGGCGTCGTTGAGAAGGCCGCCACCGGCGATCCGAAGAAGCTGCCGCGCCGCACCGGGACTAAGAGACGCAAGAAGAGCGCGAAGAAAAAAGTTTGGCACAGTAATCGGTGAGCAGCAGCCGCGCGCAAATCCCAAATTGTTTAGAGGCGGGCTACCGCCCGCCAACCCTTCGCGTGAGGAACTGGCGGACAGTAGCCCGCCTCTAAACGCAACGGATAGATATTGGCTTACGCCGCGCGACGCACTTGTCTCACCGGACTGAGTCCACCATCGTGCAGCAGATCAGCAAACAGAGCCCGATAGTGCAGCATTGCTTCACGCAGCTTCTCCATGCCGACTTCGCCGCTTTCGTT
>QHOR01000369.1:1054-2802 GCA_003219395.1 Verrucomicrobiota bacterium
GTAGTTCTGCGCCACCGCCGGATGATCGACTGAAACGTCGGCTACGCGCTGGTCGAAATCCGACACCGGATAACCGCGAACGTTCATGACCTCCTGCACCAGCACGTCAGCGTGGGTCACGGCCGCAGTCGGATTGTCGACGAATTCTGCCTGCGCATGTTCCCAGGCATCGGCAAATTCGTTCTTCTGACCTTCACTGAGCGGCTTGATGTCGAGCTTTTGCACCCGCTTCTCACGCTGCAACAAAACCTGTTCAGCTTGCGACATGCTTCCTTCCGTACGCGCAACGCGCCGGTATTCCGGACCAAATCTCGATTTCAATTCTTTCGTGCGGCGGCTGCTGATCGAAAGCCAAATAACCGTTATGAGGGTGATGATTACACCGATCGCAAACAAGACGGCGACCGCGACAGCAATTGTTGTTGAATTCATGTTACTCCTCCCAAAAATCAAATGGAGAGCGCGCCAACCAAACTCAATCAAGAATCGATCCGGTTGATGAGCGGAGCATAATCACGAATAGTCGTTTGCTGCACAGGCCGAAGGGCCAACACTGAGTACTGTTTCGCAACGGCGTGTATGGCATCAAGCCGCTGGGTACGCACGCCTCAGGCGTGCTGCTTCATATTAATCGGATCACAGCAGGTGAGAGCGGACAGCACGGTGGAGGCATGCGTACCCAGGACCTGCTGTACATCGCTAAAGTCGGTAAATATACTTACAGCCGAAAATCCAGTCTCGGCGTCATCAGACGCCGATCGCTCTTCAAAGGAATGGTTCGTTATGTCGAAATTGATTACCCGCAGCTTTGTGTTGCTGTTCGTTGCTGCTCTCACCGCGTTGATGGCTGCTGATAATTCACTCAATCGCATCACCAGGGCCAACAATTCGCCGGCTGATCCCAATCCGCTGCTGGCAGAATGGGCCGGCCCGTACGGCGGCGTGCCGCCTTTCGATAAGGTCCAGGTCGCGTCATTTAAGCCCGCGCTGGAAGTCGCAATGGCCGAAAATCTGGCGGACATCGACAAGATTGCGAAAGACCCGGCCGCTCCAACTTTCGCGAACACAATCGTGCCGCTGGAAACAGCGGGCCGCACTTTCGATCGCGTGAGCACCATCTACGGTATCTGGAGTTCAACCATGTCGACGCCGGAGTTCCAGGCCATCCAAAGCGAGATGGCTCCGAAGCTCGCGGCCTTCAACGATCAAATCACGCAGAACGAACCGCTCTTCAAAAGAATCGAAACCATCTACAACTCGCCCGAAAAGAAGAAGCTGAACGCCGAACAGCAAAGATTGGTCTGGCTCGATTACACGGGTTTTACGAAAGCGAAAGCGCGGCTGACGGCGATCAATCAGGACCTCGCGAAGCTCTTCACCAAATTCGGCAACAACGTTCTTTTCGAAGAAGACAATCAGTTCGTGACGCTGAAGAGCGAAGACGAATTGAAGGGCTTACCGCAATCGGTGCGCGATGCCGAAGCGGCGTCAGCAGTGGTGAAGAAGCAGCCCGGCACCTGGGTGATCATGAATACGCGTTCATCGGTCGAACCGTTTCTGACCTATTCAGATCGACGCGACCTGCGCGAAAAAGTCTGGCGCATGTTCATCATGCGCGGCGACAACGGCGGAGAACACGATAACAACGCGACAATCTCGCAGATTCTGCAGCTCCGCGCTGAGCGGGCCAAGCTGCTGGGCTACCAAACTCACGCTCACTGGCGGCTCGAGAACGCGATGGCCAAGAC
>QHOR01000369.1:2815-4004 GCA_003219395.1 Verrucomicrobiota bacterium
GGATTTGATGATGCATGTGTGGAAACCGGCGGTCGCGCGCGTGCATGAAGAGGTTCGCGACATGCAGGCGCTTGCCGACAAAGAAGGCGCCAACATCAAGATTGAGCCGTGGGACTATCGTTACTACATGGAGAAGGTCCGCAAGGCGAAATACGATCTCGATCAAAACGAAGTGAAGCCTTATCTCCAGCTCGACAAGCTGGTCGAAGCGATTCACTGGGTCGCCGGCGAACTCTTCAACTTCAAATTCACACCGGCGACCAACGTGCCCGTCGCGCACCCGGACATTCGCGTCTGGGCGGTTACTGACAAGACCACGGACCGGCATATCGGCCTCTGGTATTTCGACCCTTACGCGCGCGCCGGCAAACGTTCGGGCGCATGGATGAATGCGTACCGCTCGCAGGAACGGGTCAACGGCGAAATCACGACCATCGTTTCGAATAACGCGAACTTCGTGAAAGGCAAACCGGGCGAGCCTCTCCTCATTTCCTGGGATGACGCGACCACCATGTTCCATGAATTCGGCCACGCCTTGCACGGCCTGAATTCAAACGTCACCTACCCATCGCTGTCCGGAACCGCAGTCGCGCGCGACTACGTCGAGTTCCCTTCCCAGTTAATGGAGCATTGGCTGGCCACGCCTGAAGTACTGCAAAAGTTTGCCGTGCATTATCAGACCGGCAAGCCAATTCCGCAGGCGCTGGTGGACAAGATCAATCGCTCGAAAACCTTCAATGAAGGATTTGCCACCGTTGAATATCTTGCTGCCGCGATTCTCGACATGAAGCTGCACCTGCTCGGCGACCAGAAGATTGATGCGCGCACCTTTGAGAAAGAGGCATTGGCCGAACTCGGAATGCCGCACGAGATCGTGCTGCGTCATCGGCTGCCGCAGTTCCTGCACGTCTTCTACTACAGCTATCTGTGGTCGGACGTGATCACCGCGGACGCGTTCGGTGCGTTCACCGAGGCTGGCGGCCCGTACGATCGCAAGGTGGCCGACCGTCTGCGCAAATACATCTTCTCAGTCGGCAACACCGTCGATCCGGCGGAAGGCTATCGCAACTTCCGGGGACGCGATCCTAAGGTAGAGGCGCTGATGAAGAAGCGCGGATTCAGTTCGTAGGAGCGCACGCATCCCTGCGTGAGGTTCGCGGGCATCCTTGCCCGCATTAATTTCGTGGCC
>QHOR01000130.1 GCA_003219395.1 Verrucomicrobiota bacterium
ATGTTGGAGATTCGTTACCTGTTATTTTCTGCCCGCTTGAAAGTTCCTTCGCCGTGCACATTCAGATTCTCCACGACCACTTGAGTCGCCTTGCCATCCGGTCCGATGGTGAAGGTGACGCCGCTTCCGCCCACAGCATTTTCGCCCTCCGTTTCATAGGTGTATGTATCCCGGTCATAATGTCGCATGGGGAAAGTCTTGTTTTCGGGTCCCTCGACGATTGCTAATCCACCGTTCTTTTCGATGATGGAGATTTCCCCGAAGTAATCGTCAGTGTAGTGCCCAACGTAAGCGCCATTCTTCAGCGAAGGCGCGGGCGATGCCGGCGGCTTGGAATAATCGAAACCGAGCACCGTGCCGATAGCGGCGGGATTCGAGAATGCTTTTTTAAAAATGGAAAACCAGTCCCGGTTCGGCTTTCCGTACAAAGCTGTATCCAAAAACGTCGTCCCCAATGCTTCCGCTATCCCAATGGGGTGCGCATTCGTCAGAACGACGACGCCCAATTGCTCCGCTGGCACCAAACCCACATACGTCGCGGCGCCCAATGCAAACGCGCCGGAATGATTCAAATGCAACCGGCCTTCCTCATCATAGCTGACATTCCAGCCCAATCCGTAAAAACCCGGCAGCCCGGTGAATGGGCTGAAGCCGGTCAGCATCTGCGGATGATGCGTCTCAGCCAATGCTGCTAGCTGCAAGCGAATCCATTTCGCCTCATCGGTGACCGAAGGGCTCACGCCTCCCGCGGGCGATTGCGCGTCCGGATCGCGCTTAAATTTTGGCGTCCATTTGCCGTCCACGAGCACGTGCCCCACCGCCTTGTTCGGCCGGGAGACGAAATCGGCGTAGCGGGAACTCGCCGAAATCATTCCGAGCGGCTTGAACAACTTCGCGTTGGTTGCAGCTTCCCATTCCATCCCATACGCTCTGGCTGCTGCGATACTCCCTTCGGTAATACCAAAATTTGTATAGGCATAATGCGCGCGAAAACTGCTGTCGGGACGTTGGTACCGCAGACGATATAAAACTTCCGCGCGCGTAAAGCCCAGATCCTCGAGCAGATCACCGGCGTGCGCGGGCAAGCCGCTGCGATGCGCGTACATGTCGCGAATCGTAATTTCGCGGGTAACCCACGGATCAAACATCTGGAAGGTCGGATCGAGCACGCTGAGTTTCGAATCCCAGGTGATTTTTCCTTCACCAACCAATTCGGCAACCACTGTTGATCCAATGGGTTTGGAAAGCGATGCCAGCTGGAAAACTGTGTCTGGATCGACGAACCCTTTTGCGTACACCGTCTTGTCTTGAAACACGACCGCGATCGCCAGCCCAGGCAAAGCATTTTCCTCAATTTGCTTTTGCGCCAGGCTCTCGATCTGTTGAATCGCATGACTCACTTGGTCGGAAGTAACACGAGACTGTGCTGGCGGAGCCGCAGTAGATAATTGCAAAAGAGCTAGTAATCCGCTGCTGGTGAGAGAGACTCGGTAGAGGATTCGCATAGAACCCTTGAACTAATCAGATATAGCGACAAAGGCGACGCGAAACGCGTGGGCACTACAACTTACGCAACACGAAAACGGCGTTTGTTTTCATTTAGCGTGAAGTGCTTTGGGAGTGGGATGCGACTTCGCATCGCTTTTGATCGTTCAATTTCACCTATAACCCGACTGGATGCCTGGCATCAAACCCGCGCGGCGGACGATAAATGGTTTGCCATCGCGGCGCCCATTTGCCGCGGTAACGGTCGTATGGCGTTGTATCGAGGCGCAGGCCGGCAATCACAGCGAACGTGTGACCTTCTCGTGCATAGACGGTGATCCATTTGCCGGGACCGCGGTCTCCGTAATTGCGAAACTCTGTTGAGCTCATTGGAGCGCTGATCAATCCCCCCGCGCCCAGCACATATGAGATCGTTCCGGAACAATCGTAACCGCGGTCATCAAACGATTTGTGGCCGCCACCGTAACGATATTTTTTGTGGCGAAGTTGATTGGCTGCCCAGATTGCGCGTTTCACGGCGAGCGGCGCCCTCTTTGGCGCAGCCGCTTTGCCAAAATGAAGACGCGCGACATTGCCAGACACGACAGGTCCAGACGCTGGAAAAAGATCGGCGACTGCCGACGGAATGATCCACGCGAAAACAGCGATGCCGACTAAGATTCGATGACTAACCGGACAAATACATTTCCTCCGGGATTGTTTCGTATGCCAAAAAACCCGCGGATGAAAAGAAAAAAATTAGAAAAGCGCGATTTGAGTTATCCGACAAAAATTGCAGCGAGCGGGATGTGGAGGCTAGTAGAAGTGATTTCGCACGTCATCGGGTTCAACTAAACAGACGGATGACGCTGCTCAAGACAAACGGGGCTATCCCTGTAAAAGTAGGCGACCGGCGGTTCGCCCTTAGCACCCTCGCGAATTCCGCCGGTCAACCAACCGAAAGATGATCAAATGGCTGCGCGCTCAGTTGACGCCAAACGCCTGAATCAGCCTGCGTCAGCGTAACCGTGGGCCTGCTCGTACGCTCGAATTGCTCGCCGCGTTTGAGGTCCCAGGACACCATCGATTGACCCGCGATAATAGCCCGCGCGGGAGAGTCGCCGTTGTAGCTCGGCTACCCTCGACCGAGTGGGAGAGCCGTATTGGCTACCAGAGCTGTTTTGGCTGCGAGACCCGTATCCGTATCCATAGCCGTTACCGTAGCCATAGTCACCGTACCCATATCCGCCGCCGTAACCGTAGCCACCGTAGCCGTATCCATAGCCGTAGGGATAGCCATAGCCGTAATATCCATATGGATATCCCCAGCCTCCGCCCCAGCCCCAGCCCCACCAGCCTGGAAAGCCGAAATCACCAATAAAGACCACGGTGTTGTGACCGTGCCAATTGCCGTGCCAGTTGTTCCAATTGCCGTGCCAGTTGTTCCAATTGCGACCATTCCAGTTACGGCTTCCCCAGTTCTGCCCATTCCAATTGTGTCCGCTCCAGTTCCGTCCGCTCCATGAACCCATCCCTGGGCGTCCGGAAGCGAAGTTGTGGCCCCCGCTAAAGTGACTACCACCCCCGCGTGGCGCAGCTGTGGCTAATGGCGAACTGAGTGCGATGACAACAAAGCAACTCAACGAAAGTACGAGTTTTGAACAATTCATATTAAGTGGGGTTTCTAATGATTAGACACCACACCCGCCGGAAAGTCTCAGTTTTTTTACGGTGATAAGAATAAACGAGACCAGCGCATCCGCGCCTTTACACCGAACATGCAACTTGGCTTAGGTGAGATAAGCCTAATGAGAAAGACCGAGACCGGGATTCATTCTCGCCAGCAGGTGCCCGGTTTGGTTATCCTAACGATACCAAATGAGGCGTGCTGCGATTCTCATATCGTTGATCTTCGGGAGCCACCAACTTTGCGCTTTACCGGAGCGCAGCGTAAGTCCTTCGCGACAATTCGTTATTTACGGGACTGATGCCAGGTTGCGCGGGACCATTTCGGAATTGGCGGAGCAGACCAAAACAAATCTTCTCACCCTGCTCCGGCAGCACGATGGATGGAAAACTGCAGTTGTAATCAATCTGCGATCGCAACAAGCGAACCTGCCCGAGATTCCGCCGACCAACTTACGTGTCAGCCAGACCGGATTTGGCGTGAAGTTCCAACTCGACGTAATCACCGGTGAAAATTTCGAAGCTCCATTGATCGAGCGCCAGTTGTTGCACGCGATCCTGCTCGAGATGATTTATCGAGACGAGAGCGACCTTGCACCCGGCACGACGGTTGCCGAACCTCCGGATTGGCTGGTGGAGGGTGTGCTGGCGCTCACGCCGGGACGCGAGCCTGAAATTCTTGCGGAGGCGCTTTCGACAACCGACCAAGGAAAGTCGCTGAAGGAATTTCTCGGTCAGCGCTTCAATCTACTTGATTCCGCCGGGCGCGTGCTTTACCAGGCGTACTCCGTCGCGCTGGTGCAATTGCTTCTGGACGAAAGTGGTGGCCGCGCGCATTTCACGCGATACCTCTCCAAGCTTAGGCAGGGATCGAACGATCCAATTGCTGATTTGAAGGCCTGCTTTCCAGAATTGCGGGATGACGTGGAAAAGAAATGGCGCTCAAGCGTGAATCGCCTCAGCAGCCGTCAAGCTTACCGGTTGTTAACGTTTGTCGACAGTGAACGCCGTCTCGATGAGTTATTACAGATCAAGATTCCAGATGGCCCGCGCAGCCTGGGGCGCTCAAAGCCGACAAATCTAAGTGAACTTTGCAGGCGTAAACTGACCGCAGAAGAAAAAATCGGGGTCAACAAGATGAGCCGGGGATTGCTGTTGCTTATTGGGACGGCGCATCCCGTGTTGCGCCCGGTCGCGCGTGAGTATCAGCAAATTGCAGCGCTGCTGGTACGCGGGAAGCGACGAGGAATAGCAAACCGTGTGTCGTATCTGGATGTTACACGCAAAGAACTCGCCGCGCGAATGGGCAGTATCGATGATTTCATGAACTGGTTCGAGGCTACGCAGATGGAGAATCAAAGCGGAGCTTTCAGCGATTACCTCAAGACCGCCGGGGAATCGCAGGTCTCGGCGCCAAAACGACGCGACCCGCTCTCGGTCTATCTCGATGCGCTCGAGGACCAGATCGAGACTTCGAGACTGGAGTGATGACCCCCCGGAGTGGTGGGAATTTGCGGTTTTCCATTACCCATTTTTCCGCATCACCCCAATGACGCGCGGTAGTTGCCGTTCCCGGCTTTGGCCATTATGCTTTGTGGCGCGTTTAGACGCGCCTTTTTCATCCCATGCAAAAGATTGGATTTGCCGAAGCCCTCGACTCCATTGTGAAAAGCGATCCCCGCTACGAGCGGGACGCATACGTTTTTCTGCGTGACGCGCTCGATTTCACGACAAAACAGCAGAAGAAAACGAAAGGCACCAGTGTCCGTCACGTGTCCGGGCCGGAGCTACTGGAAGGCTTGCGACAGTACGCGCTCAAGGAATTCGGGCCGATGGTCATGACGGTGTTCCATAGCTGGGGCATTCAGTCATCCGGAGACATCGGGAACATGGTTTTTAATCTGATCGGCGCCGGGATATTCGGAAAAACCGAGACGGATTCGCTTGAAGATTTCAAGAATGTCTATGATTTCGAAGAGGTTTTCGTGAAGCCGTTCGCGCCTGAAAAACCAGAGGTGACGAAAGCGCCGCCGGAACTGCCGGCTCCCAAGCCTGCGGCATCGAGAAAGTGATCAGCAATCACTGATCGCCAACGACGCCGTCACTTCAATGTCTCGCATATCACTGGCAAAGTTTTCCTCAAGGCTTCTATTGTTTATGATGGTCAACCTCAAAGCTGCTACCACTGAACCCTCGCCTGTCATCACTTTTCCGCCCAACTCGGCGCATAAGTGGATTTTGCCTAACGGTGTGACGATTATCGTCCAGGAAGATCGTAGTGCCCCTGTAGCCAGCGTGCAGGCGTGGTGTGCCACTGGAAGCGTCGATGAAGATCAACACCTCGGAGCCGGGTTGTCTCACATTCTCGAGCACATGCTCTTTAAGGGAACGAAAACGCGGGGGAAAAACGAGATTGCGCAGAAAATTCAGGACGTGGGTGGCTACATTAATGCATATACTTCCTTCGATCGTACGGTGTTTTGGATTGACGTTCCGAAAGATGGCGTCGTCACCGCGCTGGATATTTTGGCTGACGCGATGATGAATTCGACCTTGCCTCCAGAGGAATACCAGAAGGAGCAGGAAGTGATTGGCGGGCCTGCTGCTTTTTGCAACGGCCTATCAGGTACACCCTTACCGGTTCCCGGTGATCGGTCAGATCGAAATCTATAACCAGCTCACTCAGGAGCAGGTGATGCAGTATTATAAAACGCGCTACGTTCCCAACAATCTCACGTTTATTGTTGTCGGCGATGTCGATGCAGAAAAAGTGCGGCACCAATTGGCCGACTTATTCAAGGCGTACCCGGAGAAATCACTCCAACCGGTGTTCATTCCGGGGGAGCCACCGCAACTCGGCCGACGGGAAGTGCATCAGGAATTTGCCACCGAATTGACGCATCTCTCGCTGGCGTGGCACATCCCGGCAGTCACGAATCCCGACGTGCCCGCGCTTGATCTGCTCTCAACGATTCTCGGTGAGGGGCGTAGCTCGCGTTTGTATCGGCGCGTTCGCGAAGAAGATGGTCTCGCCTTTCGGATATCAGCATTTTCCTACACGCCGGGTGATCCTGGATTGTTCGGAATAGATGCTACAGTCGACCCAAAGAAACGCGAAGCAGCTCAGAAACTGGCCCTGCAAATTGTTGACGATGTGAAACACGCCGGCGTCACTGCCGATGAACTTGCCAAGGCAAAGAAAATTATGCTCAGTCATCACCTCGGCGCGCTGACTACCATGCGAGGCCAGGCGTCGGACATCGGCTCGAACTGGTTGCTCACGCGCAATCTGAATTTTAGCCGCGACTATCTTGACGCCGTGCAAAAAGTTTCCATCGACGATATCAAGCGCGTCGCCGCGCAATATCTGACAGAAAACAATCTGACGGTTATTTCGTTGAATCCGAAAGGTTCGCTCGCCACGAAAACTGAGGGTCCGAAGGCCGCTGCAGCCGGCGAAATCCAAAAATTTGAATTATCGAATGGATTGCGACTTCTGGTTCGCGAAGATCCTCGCTTGCCCCTCGTGGCCATGGGCGCTGTTTTTCGCGGCGGTCTTCTTGCCGAGAATCCGCAGGACAACGGTATCACGCATTTGATGGCGAAAGTGCTGTTGAAAGGAACCAAAAGCCGTACCGCTGAACAGATCGCCAACGAGATCGAGGCGGTGGGCGGTTCCGTTTCAAGCGACTCGGGCAACAACAGCTTTGGAGTGTCGGTCGATGTGATGAAACCCGATTTGAAACTGGGCGTGGATTTGCTCTCGGACGTTTTACTTAACGCGACCATGCCCGAGAAGGCGATCGCGCGTGAAAAAGAAATCCAGATCGCGGCGATCCAACAGGAGGACGAGCAACTGACGGCGGTCGCGCGCAACATCCTCCGCCAGGCGCTTTTTATGCAGCATCCCTACGCGCTGCGGGGCAGTGGCTCGCTCGAGACCGTTAAGCGTTTAACGCAAAAAGATCTCATCGATTTTCGTGATCATTACGTGGTGGCTAAGAACGGGGTGATCTACGTCTTTGGAGATGTTAAGGCGGCTGAGGTGAAGCAGCTTGTTGAGCAGGCTCTCGGCAAGATGCAGCCTGGTAGCCTTGCTCTGACTGACGCAAAACCTTCCATCTCGCTCAGTAAACCGGAGACCGTGGAAAGCCGTAAAGACAAAGCACAAGGCGTGATCATGGTTGGATTTCGAGGTGCCAGCTTGTCGAGCCCGGATCGATACGCGCTGGAATTAATCGATGAAGCGAGCAGCGATCTCGGATCGCGTTTTTTTATCCGCATTCGTGAGCAAATGGGGTTGGCCTATTACGTCGGGGCAAGCCAGATGCAAGGCCTGGTGCCCGGGCTCTTCGCATTTTATCTCGGTCTCGATGAAATTCACAAGCTCGCCAACGAGGGATTAACGCCTGTGGAATTGACGCGAGCGAAGAAGAAACTGATTGGGCAGCAAGAAATCGCCAATCAAAGCAACGAAGCGTTTGGTTATCATTGCGCGCTGGACGAGCTATACGGGCTCGGATTTGATTATTACAAGCAACTGGAGCACGATGTAAACGCGGTAACGCTGGAGGATATTAAACAAGTGGCTGCGAAATATTTTCGCGATCAACCATATGTTTTGGCGATCGTGCGACCCTCGGAAGCTTCCCCGGCTGCGAAACAAAAATAAGGCATGGCCGAAGTCCAGAAAACCACTCTAAGCGGTGAGATGACGCAGCGGTTCATCGAATTCGTCGTGATGCATGCGCAAAACGCCGCTCTATTTCTCGGGCAAATTCCCAATCCAAAAACCGGTCAGGGCGAAGTGAATCTCGACCTGGCCAGAATGTTTATCGACCAACTCGCCATGATTCAGGAGAAAACGCGGGGCAATCTGACAAGCGAAGAGGCAAAGGTGTTGAGCAACGCGCTTTCCAATTTGCAGATCGCATATGTGGAAGTCGCGCGGGAACAGCCTCAAGGCGCTGCTCAGCCCGAGCAGCCTCAAGCCGCCCCGGCAGCAGAGCCGACGGAGGAAGCATCGACGACTGAACCAGAGTCAGCTGCGCCGATCGCGTCACCTGAGTCGGAGACAGAATCGAGAAAGAAATTCACCAAAAGCTACGGCCCGTAGGTCGCCCGTCCACCTCGCTTATCATCCTCAGCGCGGCGAGGGAGCTCGCAATCGAAGCGCTCTACAAACGCGGGAATTGCGTACTCAATCAGCTCGTGTGAAGTCCTTCTTCATTGAGGAAGACTGTGCGACATAGCGTCTCGTGTTGTATTACGCGACAACGCACAGACTCTAACCAGTCGCTTCAGCTACGAAATCGTTCGCTGTCGCTCAAAAGCGTTTATCTAGCGGCTGCTCGTGCGCTCAGTGGGAGTGGCGCGTGGATGTGGCTTTGCTCTGGCAGCTTTGCGTACGGTAGTGGTCCCCTCACCGGCGACCGCAGGCGTAGCTGACCCCTCGGGATATTTCTTGGTCGTTGGCCAGATTAAGCGCCACGGCTGTGTTTTGATTGTCTCGCTGAACTCTTTGATGTTTTGACCAGCTGGTCCGAGCTCAGTCGTCGCCATCTTTAGTTTCTCTGACGAGTTCCGCAGGTTTCGCAATGTGACCTCGATGTTGTCGTTCTCCGTCAGACTGGTGCTGATTTTTTCGATATTGGTCAAAGAATGCGAGAGCGCGCTATCGGGCGCAGTTAAGTCGGACAGATGTTGGCCGAAAGTCTTGAACTGTCCGAGCGCAAGAGTCAGCTCTGAGTTTTCGTCCGTGAGACGGTTTAGGTTTTGCGCGGTCTGCTGAAGATCTTTCATCGTGTTGGTGGCTTCTGCTGCGACCGGTTTGATAACTTCCAGCATTTTGGCCGCGGCTTCGCCCAGGTCGGGCGTGCGTTCTCCCGCGAAAATCTCGCCGTTTTTCGCCCGTCCAGATTTCTCAGTGCCCTGGGTAATGTCGATGGCCATGTCGCCCAACAATCCAAGCTGGATCATTCGCGCCTTGGCATCGCGATAGACCTTCGCGTCTTTGTCTACCTGCACATCGATGCGCACTTCGAATTTCGGTTTGCCCGCCGTTGGGGAGGGGCTGGGGCTGGCATTGGCTTCGGGCGGGTTAATCGCCGCAGCGGCTTCCTCTGCGCGCTTTTCTTCTTCGGGTGAGACAGGTGAATACAGTTTCTGGACTTGTCCAATTTTCCGACCCGCCAGCATGACTGGTGCTCCCTGTTTGATTCCCACCGCGTTATCGAAATAAACCTTGTAAGTCACAAGCGGCCGGAACAATGCGGGTGCCCCGAGCAAGACCAAAAGGAAAGCGACTACCGCGATCGTTCCGATCACGAGCAGACCAGTCATGATTTCATTTCTTTGTAATTGCATCGAGGCTGCCTTCCAGAATCGGACCTTCCGTGCTGCCGCTCACGAACTGCGCGACCACAGGATTCTTGGATTGTTTGAATTTTTCAGGTTCGGCTTCTTCAATGATCTTTCCCTGGTATAACATAGCCATTCGCGTGGCGATGCGAAAGGCGCTGTCCATTTCGTGCGTGGCTGTGATGGATGTGACCTTCGATTTCTCGGTAAGGCCGATAATCAATTCGTCGATTACCGAGGCAATGACCGGGTCGAGGCCCGCGGACGGTTCGTCCAGCAGGATCAATTCGGGCTCAAGCACGAGGGCGCGCGCCAGGGCAACGCGTTTTCGCATACCGCCGCTGAGCTCTTCTGGCAACAGTTCTTTCGAATCCTCCATGCCAACGAGCTCGAGTTTTGCATCGACAATCTCCTCGATCTCGGCTTATCGGTGAGTTCTTCCAGGGGCAGAGCAACATTGTCGCGTACATTGCGTGAGCTCAACAGCGCGGAATACTGATAGACCATTCCAATGTGCCGTCGCACCTGCTGAAGCTTTCGGCGCCGGAGCCGCGTGATTTCAAAGCGCTTGAAGAAAATCGAGCCGGAATCGGGGCGGAGTGTGCCGAGAATCAATCGCAAAATCGTGCTTTTGCCGCTGCCGCTCTGCCCCATAATGACCAGCCGCTCCTGCGGCTCGATCTTGAGCGAAACGCCGTCGAGCACTTGTTTTTCTTCGAACTGCATATGCACATCGCGCAGTTCGACCATGTCGACCGGGGTGCTCACGTGGGATAAAAAGTAGTGTAAATAACATTGTAGAGGGTATCGAAGCCGATCACGGTGGTAATTGCAGTGACAACACTTGACGTTGTGGATGCACCGACCCCGGCGGCGCCGCCTTTCACTGTCAATCCGCGATAACAAGCGATCGCCGCGATAACCAGACCGAATAGAAAGCTCTTCAGAATACCGGTAATAATGTCGCGAATCAGCAGTGAATCTTTCACGAGATCCAGAAAGTATGGAAACGCGATGCTAAAGTAGGCTTTGCACACGAGACTGGTGGCGAACACGGCTGCGATGTTCGAAACCGTGGACAAACACGGCATCAGTAAAAACAGCGCCAGCATCCGCGGTGCCACCAGGAAACGTAAAGGTCCGATCCCCATCGCTTCGATCGCTTCGACTTCTTCGGAAACCTGCATTGTTCCCAGTTCCGCCGTAAACGCGGCGCCAATTCGCGCCGCGAGCATGATGCCCGTGATCAATGGCCCCAATTCGCGCGTAAAGGCAATTGAAACCAGGCCGGGAATGAGCCGCTCCGTCCCGAAGCGTTGCAACTGGTAGCCCGTCAGCAGCGCCATGGTGAGGCCGAGGAAAAACGAAACCAGTCCCACCAGCGGCACCGAATCCACACCCGCGCGCTCCGTATTGCGAAAAAAACTCGCGGCGCGAAACGGGACGCGCCCGTGCTGAATCCGTTCGAAGGTTTCTTCGAACGTGTTCACAATAAACCAGAACACGCCGCCTACTTCGCGAAGGAAATAACGCGTGACATGGCCGATTCCCTCGGCAATCAAAACCGGCGGCGGTTCAGTTTTCGCCATGGACGAGAAGTTGCCTCACTTCGCCATTAGGAAAAAGAGTAAACTTCGCTCCACGGCTGGATGTTAAGCCGTTAAAGAATTGGAGCATTACACTGCCAGATGGTCATGGCGAGGGAAGTGAAACATCTCTGATTACCAGCTTTCAGCGGTCTATGAAGAAGTAACTAGAGATTCTTCGCTTCCGCTCAGAATGACAATGAGCCTACCGTCAGTGCTTACATCAAACCTTTCGACAACATCCAAAGCAACCCTTTACATTGTCTGGGATGAAAGTCGCGGCAGCTTTCGGAGCTAATTGCTTGTTTGCGTTCATGCTCTTTAGTGCAGTCCCGAAAGCTCTCGGGACGCTCGCCCAGGAACCAACCGGATCTCTCGGAGTTGCTGCAGAAAACCGCCCTGAGCATCAATCAAAGATGGAAACAAAGAAAATTGGACTGGCCATCCACGGGGGCGCCGGCACTATCGAGCGAAGCAATATGACTCCGGAACGCGAGCGCGAATATCGCACCGGCTTGGAACGCGCGCTCACGGCTGGTTACGAAATCCTCAAGCGTGGCGGCTCAAGTCTCGACGCAACGCAGGCCGCTGTTCGCGTGCTCGAGGACGATCCGCACTTTAACGCGGGGAAAGGCTCCGTGTTTACAAGCGCAGGGACCAACGAGATGGACGCTGCGATCATGGACGGCAAAACTCTCGCTGCCGGTGCGGTCGCTTCTTTGAAGCACATCAAGAATCCGATCAGTCTTGCCCGCCTGGTCATGGAGAAATCCGGGCACGTCATGATGGACAGTGAAGGCGCGGAAGCGTTCGCGCAGGAGAACGGCATTGAACTGACGGATCAGAAATATTTTTTTACGCAAGATCGCTGGGACGCTTTGCAGAAGATCAAGGCTGCTGAAAAACGTCGCACCACCGGCGCGCGAAACGCGTTTTTGATTACCGATCAAGATCGGCACGGCACCGTGGGAGCAGTAGCTTTGGATCAAAGCGGGAATCTTGCCGCAGCGACTTCCACTGGTGGCACAACCAACAAGCGGCCGGGGCGCATCGGCGACACGCCGGTTATCGGCGCCGGCACTTACGCAAACAATGCCACCTGTGCGGTTTCCGCGACGGGCGACGGCGAATATTTTATCCGCGCAACCGTTGGGCACGATGTTTCGGCGTTAATGGAATACTACGGGATGTCTCTGAACGATGCAGCACGGGCCGCTTTGGACAAGGTTGCAAAACTTGGCGGCGAAGGTGGATTGATCGCAATCGATCATCAGGGGAATGTCACGTTGCCCTTCAACACTTCAGGGATGTACCGTGGCTATGTCGATCCGAACGGCAAGTTTGTTATCGAAATCTACCGTTGAAGTGTTAAAGCGTTAAACCGTTGAAGCGTGAAGAGGCTGAAATGGACCCGCTTCAACTGTTTAACGAACGCTCATGCTCCCGCCTTTCTCCGTCGTTATTCCCTGTTTCAATGAAGCGGCACGCATTGGGGAAACAGTTCGCCTCACGCTCCATTATCTAGCTCTCAACGCGCCGGGGGCTGAATTGATCGTCGTGAACGACGGATCAACCGATGGCACCGCGGCGATGGCACGTGAAAGAATGAAAGATGCGAAAGTTGAAACGCGGTTGCTGGAGAATTTTCCAAATCGCGGCAAAGGCGCCGCGGTTCATTCAGGACTGCTTGCCGCACAGAAGCCGATCGGCCTGTTTTTCGATGCCGACCTTTCCACGCCGCTGGCAGAGACACCGAAATTGATCGAGCCGATTGCAAGTGGCCAAATCGACATTGCGTTGGGGTCGCGTGCCTTGGATCGCAGACTAATTGGTATCCATCAGCCGTGGCGGCGCGAACAGGCTGGCCGCGCGTTCAACTTGCTGGTGCGCGTCGCTACCGGCCTGCCTTTCTGGGATACACAATGCGGCTTCAAGGCTTTTCGTCTCGATGTGTGCCGCCCAATTCTGGAGGCTGCCCGCCTCGACGGATTCGCCTTCGACGTCGAACTGCTTTATCTCGCGCAGCATGCCGGGTTGCGGATCCGCGAAATTCCGGTGCGTTGGAATCACGCTGAAGGCAGCAAAGTCAGCTTTTTTCGCGATAGCTTACGAATGTTGCGCGAAGTAATCGTGCTTAGAAAGACAATGAACGCGATGTCTGCCTAAAACGAAGGGAAGGACCTCTCGCAAGCTGTTCAATCAAACTAGCTGGGTTATGGGCTTTAACCTTCGTGGGTGAGATCCGTCGCCGCGGCGCGGCTCGGGACGAGAAGCGCAACACTTTTCTTTCTAGCC